>NZ_JAZBJZ010000054.1:0-31502 GCF_036349135.1 Tumidithrix elongata BACA0141 | reverse complement strand
GAAGTATTCTTTGCTTCATCAGACCCCGTTGCATTTCATCCTTGAATTGGCCATTGGTTTATTTCATGCTTTTATCCTGAACTGACTTTGGAGTGATTTTTGATGAAATCTATGCTGCTGGTTGCACAACTCACGGACATTCATTTGTTTGGCGATCGCGACGCCGCACTTTGGGGAATCAAAACGGAGGATTCTTTTCAAGCCGTATTGGCAGAAGTTACGAACCTCAATCCTCAGCCCGACCTGCTGATTTTAACGGGCGATCTAACCCAAGATGGTGATGAAGCTGCCTATATGCGCCTCCGAGACGCTCTTCGACCGTTAAATATCGATACATACTGTTTGGCAGGAAATCACGACGATCTCGACCTCATGCCCTCAATCCTTCAGGGGGATCGTATTTTTGCGGCAAATTCCAGCACGAACCCAAATTCTAGAATCCAAAGAGGGAATTGGCAGTTTCTCTTTCTCAACTCCGTTCTTATCGGGGAAGTGGATGGTTTGCTCTCAGCCCAAAGTTTGGCGTGGCTTGAAGAGCAGCTACAGCGCTATGTCGAGATGCCCACTCTGATTGCTTTTCATCATCCCGCCTTGCCCGTGGGCTGTGATTGGATGGATAGCATTGCCCTGCGAAATCAGCAGGAATTTTGGCAGATTTGCGATCGCTTCCCACAAATACAAGTTGCGATCAACGGTCACGCCCACCAAGCGTTCGATCTCCTGCATAAAACTGTACATAACCAAATTCGCTACTACGTCACACCCTCAACCTGCATTCAATTTAAGCCCAATACGCCAAAATTTCAGATCGATTCGCGATCGCCTGGCTTTCGTTTGCTGTCTCTGTTTCCCAATGGCAATGTCGAAACTACCGTACATCGCCTCGCAGAATCGAGATTCCAACCCGATCTGACCGTTAAAGGTTATTAAACGCAATTTCAAATTACTTGTGAGATTTAGGTTTCGGCGCAGTTCGGCTGCGCTCGCCGAACTCAGGTTGCGATTAAAGAAAACTCAAGCGCTTTACTTTGCGTAGGACAAACAAACTGCCCTCATTTCCTCGACCAATGCGCAGATCGTCGTCGAGATAGGTCGTTTCTAGCCATCCCCGTTGTTCTCGATTTTTGATTTTGGAATCGATCGCCCTAAGTTTCTGCCCAGAGGCTAAAATCTCTACAAAATCGCTGATATTCCGATAGCCGATTAGACGTTGCGAACCAATGACAAACCGCTCGAAGTTTACCTTGACCCGTAGGTCAGACACTACTGTGAAGCTGGCACAAACACTCACCAATCCTTCTAGCAACGGCAAGCTCATAAGCTCCGCCACATTGTAAATTTTGCCCTCAGCAGCGCGAACGCATTGATAGATCTGCCCAAGTTTCACAAATGGTAAGCGATCGAATCCCAGCAAGTCTTTACTCGTGGTAAACAGCAATTGCCAATCGCCCGTCAGCAATTCCGCTGCTTCTGTTGGCTTCGGTGTGGGATTCATCTCCTCAAGATAGGCTACAGCCGAAAAGATCGCGATTTTCTGCACTTCAGTAATTTGGATGCCTCGATTTACAGGTGCGATCGCTTTTAAAAGGTTGTCTTTTTTGCTCATGGTTTTAGCTTAGCTTTTCATTCAGATACTGCATAAATCCCCAATCCTTACCCATGAGATAATCATGCCATCACCGCTAACAAGCAAAAGTTCTCCCTAGCGATCGACAGTTTACCTTAATTTTAGATAATGGCAGAAATTACACGAGAGCAAGTTTTAGAAAGATTTGCCTCAGGCATCAATCTCACAGGCTTAGATCTATCTTGGTTAGACCTACATGATACCAACCTAGAGGGAGCCAATTTTGAGAATAGTAACCTAGAGGGAGCCGATCTATTTAATGCCAATCTAGAGAATGCCAATCTTACTGGCGCAAATCTCTATGGCGTATATCTTTATGGCGCAAATTTGAAAGGAGCAAATCTTACAAATGCAAATCTTACCCGTGCAGATCTAGAAGAAACTAACCTAACCGGGGCAAATCTCACCAATACAAACCTAATTGGTACAAATATGAGAAATTCGATCTCATAGGGGGCAGTGCCCCAGTATTTATCCAAAACAATAAGGGCAACTCTACAGTGGTTGCCCTTATTGCTAGATATTCTGTTTGATGGAAATCACTTAACGCTTAATGGGCTCATCTCGGTACCACCAAGCCAAAATTTGCACCCAGTTCCAACCGAGTTTTGCCATTTGTTGGGACATTTCTTGATCGAGATGTTGACCATCGGAAACTGGCATATAGCCATTGCCCCAGCTCACCCAGTTGCGTTGCAATCTGGCGCGATAGTAACCCTTAAACCCAGGGCGGAGCATATAACCTGCCGTAGAAGCCACTGCCTGATCGCTGCGGGGATGAATCAAGGGCACAGCTTGAGAATTGTTGGCATCGTAACGATAAAATCCTGAATATACTTGATCGCGAGTGTCGCTCACTAAATCGTAGGGAGCATCACCCCATTTGCGCTGACGTTGCGTGTTGATGGCATAACTACGAGCAGCCACAGCCTGAGCCATGAGCGCATCCATGTGCCAGCTTGCAGGCATCTCGCTCGGTACGACACTACGTAAGTATTCTTCGAGGCTTAAAATATTTACTGCAACTGCCTTGTTATTCCAAGAGCGAATCTCCATTTCGCCGGGGTACAACGTACTTCCTACCTGAACCAGTCCGTTGTTAGAAGGTACGATCCGATTGACAGTAGAGGTCGGAAGTGTATACCAACGACCTGGATCGAGCCGACGATTTTGTCCTGAAACTTGTAAAACCGAGGGCTGAGTTACGGCAACTGACATTTGAGAGCCAGAATCTTCTTTAACTAAAACCCTTAAAATTGTTGCAGCCGCTGCTTGGGATATGTTCGCTAAAAATAAAAATGACAGGGTTAAAACTAGCGTTTGTATTCTTTTGGAGAAGCTCTTAATCATTTGGTTTATCTCACACCTAGACAAATAACAAGCACTATCCACAGTAATACTCAACACATAAAGACTAAACAAAAGCTTGAAATCGTGCTTTTTGCCAGCTTAATTATGAGTGGCGCGCTAAGAACTAAAGATAGTAGAAAGTGTATCAAACTGTCTACATTTTTTTAAAGCTTTTGTTTGAAAAATATAAATACGTTAAGTGGCAAATTTCGCTCAAATCTTTAAATTCTCAAGAAATCGATCTGGATTTCTGTGGATTTAGATATTATGTAGCTAGGAGAGTAAGCGGGCAGTTGCGGGGTTGGGTTTTCCCAGCTCTGAGGAAAGTCCGGGCTTCCACAAAGACCAAACTGCTGGGTAACGCCCAGTGCGAGCGATCGCGAGGATAGTGCCACAGAAAGATACCGCCTTGAGCAATTGGCAATTTGCGATCGGCTTTCGAGCTAAGAGCGAAAAGCTAGTGATGCATAGGTAAGGGTGCAAAGGTGCGGTAAGAGCGCACCAGCGGAGTCGAGAGGCTCTGGCTCGGTAAACCCCAG
Organism: Tumidithrix elongata BACA0141; assembly: GCF_036349135.1. Classification (NCBI taxonomy): domain Bacteria; kingdom Bacillati; phylum Cyanobacteriota; class Cyanophyceae; order Pseudanabaenales; family Pseudanabaenaceae; genus Tumidithrix; species Tumidithrix elongata. The sequence continues at coordinate 27,986 of NZ_JAZBJZ010000054.1, read as the reverse complement.
TTGGAAGCAAGGCGAGAGAGTTAAAGGAATTTGGTCTTTATTTCCTTGTACTCGTTATCTATAAAGCTTTTGCCTGTGAAAGCAGACATTGTTTGTAGATGTGAGCCGCTAGAGGTATCTGGCAACAGATATCCCAGATAGATAACTGCTAATTTTAGTATTTAGATTCAGTTAGAGATTTAGCCAAAAGCGAATTGCTAATGACTAATTGCTAAATTAAACAGAACCCGGCTTATGTCTTACTCTTTCTCAACCAAAAATTTAGTCGCATTTGTAACACAAAAGTAGATTTTATATCTACAAAGATCGTGAAAATTGGGTGCTTCAATTGCGTGAAAATATCTATTTAGCCTAGGTTTATGGGCTTTTACGCTAGATATAGACGTTATTCAACTTCATACTACCAAGCAAGAAATTATGGGAATTATTCCCAAGCCGATTAAAAAACTGGTTTGTTGTCCTCCTCAACAATGGTTAGGTAGAGCAGTAATGGGCTTAACCTTTGTTTGTTTAACCAGTACCTTAAGTTTTCGTTTCTATGCAGAGCCAAAGTTAACCGAAGGTACTTTTGTAGACAGTGATATTCGTGCTACGAAAACGATTGATGCCATTGATGCCGAAGCGACACGTCTGGCAAAAGAACGCGTTAAGCAGCAAGTGATTGTTTATCGGCTTAGCAATGAGGCAAATGATGAAATCACGAAACATCTTGAAGAGATTTTAAAGGTCGGCGACCAAATTCGGCAAATCATGGGAGCATTTCCCTACTTGCCCAATAGCTCCCTCAATCCTGAAGTCCAGTTATATCTGCGATCGATTTCTGATGCTGAGTGGCAAGCCATTAAGTCAAGCTCAAACCCAACCATCAATCTACCCAATATTAATTGGAACGCCTTACAACCTGCGTTAAATCAGTCTGAGACCTTTAATTTTGCGGTGTTTGAGCTGCAACACCAAAAATCTGTGGTATCTGCTAAAGCTTATCAAGATCTAATCGATCGCATTGAGCAAGCTAGACAAGCTTATAAACTTGCCAAAGCCAAGCTGCTCGAAGGTCCAGATATGTTTCGCGATCGCTTATTAGATCTTACGAATACAGAGTGGGAGTTAGATAAACTCAACATTCGTAGCGCCATCTCTAGCCTTTTATCAGCCGGCATTGTCTCGGGGCTACCTGAAGAAGTCGTAAAATACCGCATTGAAAATCTCCGAGAATTATCGCTCGACCCTGTGCGACGGCGTCTGGCGATCGCCTTACTCACTAAGGTTATAAAGCCGAACTTGATCGTGGATGAGGCAGCTACAGCCGAGAAAGTAGCCAAAGCAATGTCCAGCGTCGAGCCCAAGATGGTGAGGCTGCAAGCAGGTGAAGTTATTGTTAAGGCTGGTGAAAAAATCACTGCCCGAGAGTTTATGTTCTTAGACGAACTGGGTTTGACTCAGCGTCGTACAAACTTGGTTGGCATTGCTGGGATTGCTGTAGGTACAGCTCTTGCCATGCTGATCTTAGCTCTAGTCCTTAAGCATGGGTCGTCTTGGTTAAATGTTCGGTTGAAATTGAAAGATCTGCTCGTGATCGCGATCGTTGGTAATAGCGCGGCTTTGGCAGGCATATTCTTAACTTCCAGCACGCTAGCGTTTTTTCCCCTTGCGAGTATGGGACTGATGCTAGGTAGTTTTTACGGCTCTAGATTAGCCACCTTAGTAACGGCACTACTCTCTGGTCTGATTGCGGTGGGAATTAGTGCCAATTTCATCACCTACTGTCCAATTTTAGTGGGCGCACTGTTGGCTGCGATAATTACCAATCGTCCTTATACCCGATCGCATTTGGCAGCCGCAGGCATTATTGTGGCAGTTGCACAGGCAGCGGTCTTTATCGCGATCGCTGTGACAGTGGGGTCAATTTCACCATTTGTATTAGTAGCAACTGCTTTACAGTATGGGGCAAGTGGTTTAATTGCTGCGATCGTCGCATTAGGCGCAATTCCCTATTTAGAGCAAATTTCCTATACGCTGACGCCGTTTCGTTTGGCAGAACTTGCCAATTTAGATCGCCCCTTGCTGCGACGCTTGGTAACTGAAGCTCCTGGCACATTTCAGCACACCCTATTTGTGGCAAACTTGGCAGAGGCGGCTGCAAGGGAGCTGGGAGCAGACACAACCTTAGTTAGAACTGGAACGCTCTATCACGACATTGGCAAAACCCTCCGCCCAGAATATTTCATCGAAAATCAAATGGGGCAAACGAATCCCCATGACCTGTTAGACGATCCTTGGCGGAGTGCCCAGATGATTAAAGAGCATGTCTCAGGTGGCATTAAATTAGCGCAGAAATATCATCTGCCCGAAATTTTGCAGGCTTTTATCCCCGAACATCAAGGCACGATCGCGATCTACTACTTTTATTGCAAAGCCAGAGAGCGATCGCCCGAAATTTCAGAGGCAGAATTTCGTTACGAAGGTCCAATTCCACAGTCTCGCGAAACGGGGATTGTCATGCTAGCCGATGCTTGCGAAGCTGCTTTGCGCTCTCTAGGGAATGACACTACCCTCGAAAAAGGAAGTGAAATGCTGATGAGGATCTTTCAATCGCGTTGGGATGATGGGCAGTTGCGCGATTCTGGCTTAACCCCTGCGGATATGGAACGCATTGCACCTGTATTTATTAAAATTTGGCAAGAACGCAATCACGGTCGCATCAAATATCCAGCCCTCGCAAAAAAGCTCGATCCCTCAGGTTCGGCGATGCCCGACCAAGCCTGCAATAGTTGTAATGGGCAAACAGAGATTGCTGGAATTCTGGTACCCATTCAAACCGTTCCGATTCCAAAGACAACTGTGGGTAGCCAAAGCTGACATAGAGGCACTGCTAGACTTCAGATAGACTTCAGACTCTCGCTTTACAAAGATGTCTGGGGCAGACACGCACTATCCACTGCTCCGATCGAATTTTACTGGAACTTACATTGTGAATTACCTACAGGATATTCTTCCTTTTATCCAACACCTAAGCGATCGCGTCGGCGAACAACTCCTGAAAGATTTTGAGCAGGTCAGAATCGCCGAGCAAAAATCGGATGGAAGTTTGGTGACCAAATCCGATCGCTGGGCCGATGAATATATCAAAACAGCATTACAAACTGAATTTCCCAATTTTGCTGTGTTAACCGAAGAATCGGCTCGCACGTTGCCCCATACGGAATGGTGTTGGGTGGTCGATCCTTTAGATGGAACCACCAACTTTGCACGAGGTATTCCAATCTGGGCAATTTCTTTGGGGCTACTACACTACGGTGTGCCAGTATTTGGCTTTGTTTCTATTCCCCCATTGCGTCATTCCCTCTATGGATGGTTTACCGAAGCAGATAGAGATCATCAAGGCGCTAATGCCGCTTTTCTCAACGGTCATCCTTTGCAGGTTAATTCTGCTCCACCTTTGCTGACAAACTTGGGAAGCCATTTGTTTAGTAGTTGTTCGCGCAGTTTGGAGGCGATTCCCTTCGGGATGCATACTGCCGCAACAACAAAACTCCCTGCAAAACTGCGAATGCTCGGTGTTGCAAGCTATAACTTGCTGACTGTTGCCACGGGCGCAACCATAGCAGCCGTGGAAGCCACGCCAAAAATCTGGGATATCGCCGCCGCATGGGCAATCTTACAGGCAGCAGGTGCAATCTGGATTCCCCTAGAGTCGCAACCCATCTTTCCTTTAGAATTTGGTAAAAATTATAGCGATCGCAACTTCCCTACCTTAGTGGTTAGCCATACTGAACTTTTACCGATCTTTCACCCCTTAGTTTCACCCCTGCTCCGAAATTAGGAGATTTTCGCTAAAATATACCGTCAATGTTAGCTTCGACTTCGCTCAGTCAAGGTTGACGAAGTCTTGGGCAGCAAGTGCAACCAAATTACAAAGTCACAGTCATTTTTGGTACCTTTATTCAACTATACGTCTGATGCAAAACCTCGAACAACTTTTAGCACAAGAGCTTTCTCTACGGTCTGGGCAAATCAAAAATGCTTTAGAACTATTTGCCGAAGGTGCAACCATTCCTTTCATCGCTCGCTATCGTAAAGAGCGCACGGGAGAGATGAATGAAGTCCAGCTACGGGATTTGCAAGACCGCTATACCTATCTCACCGAGTTGCACGATCGCAAAACGACCATTCTCCAAGCGATCACCAATCTGGGCAAATTAACCGACGACCTCAAAGCCAAAATCGAAGCCAGTACCCAAAAAACGGAATTGGAAGATCTCTATCTTCCCTATCGCCCCAAACGCAGAACCAGAGCGACGATTGCTAGGGAAAAGGGGTTGGAACCTCTGGCAGAAGCCATTAAAGCGCTCAATCATCCTCATATCTCTACAGTATCCCTAGAGCAATCAGCGGCAAAATATTTATCTGAACAGGTTAAGACCGTTGAGGATGCCCTAAAGGGAGCAGCGGATATTCTTGCGGAAGAGGTGGCAGAAAACGCAGAATATCGCGCCTATTTGCGATCGCTTTTGCTCGAGACGGGCATCTTTGTCTCCCAGATCGAAGACGCGCACCCAGAAGGTACGACCAAGTTTGAAATGTACCGCGAATATCAGGCTAAGGTGAAGGCGATCGCGCCCCATAATCTGCTAGCCCTGTTGCGTGGCGAAACCGAGGAAGTTCTCACACTTACGCTCAATTTTGATGAAGATACTGTCCTCTCCTATCTGGAATCGCAGCAGATTCAAACAAAAAACTCCGCAATGCGGCAGTTTTATCGAGACATGCTCAAGGATTCCTTTAATCGCTTGATGAGAACTTCCTTAATTGCAGCGGTAACTGCTGAGAAGAAAGCTTGGGCAGATGGTGAGTCCATCAAAACCTTTGAAACCAACTTACGGGATTTGCTCCTCGCGGCTCCCGCAGGGATGAAACCGACCCTAGCGATCGACCCCGGCTTCCGCACGGGCTGTAAGACTGCTGCGATCGACGAGACAGGTAAATTCCTAGAATATCAAACGATTTTCCCGCACCAGTCCGTTGCCCAAAGAGAACAGGCGGCGCGAACCTTGAGAACGCTGATTGAGAAATATCAGATTCAACTGATTGCGATCGGCAATGGTACAGCGGGAAGAGAAACCGATACTTTTGTCGCTGAAGCACTTCAGGGACTGGCTCGACCACCCGTTAAGGTAATGGTCAATGAATCGGGTGCATCGATCTATTCTGCCAGTCCAGTGGCAATTTCAGAGTTCCCCGATCTGGACTTGACGGTACGTGGTGCGGTCAGCATTGGGCGACGCCTGCAAGATCCCCTAGCGGAACTGGTGAAGATCGATCCAAAATCCATTGGCGTGGGGCAGTATCAGCATGATGTCGATCAAAAATTGCTCAAAAAGAAACTGGATGAAACCGTAGAGAGCTGCGTCAACTATGTGGGCGTAGACCTGAATACGGCTTCCAAAGAGCTACTTGCCTTCGTATCTGGGCTGAGCCCCAGTGTCGCCAATAATATCGTCGCCTATCGCAATCAAAACGGTGCGTTTCGCGATCGCCGCCATTTGCTAAAAGTCCCCAAGTTGGGCGCAAAAGCCTTCGAGCAAGCAGCAGGCTTCCTGCGAATTCGCGGCGGTGACAATCCTTTAGACAATACTGCCGTTCATCCTGAAAGCTACGGTGTTGTGGAAGCGATCGCCCGCGATCTCAAGCTATCTCTGTCTGAAATTGCTCAGGCAAGTGACAAGCTCAAATCTGTAAATCTCAAGCAATATGTCACGGAAGCGATCGGAGAACCAACCCTGCGCGACATCCTACGAGAATTGGAAAAACCTGGGCGCGACCCCCGTGCGGAATTTAAATATGCCACCTTCAGCGATGCTGTCCAAGCGATGTCCGATCTAGAAATTGGCATGGAATTAGAAGGCATCATTACCAATGTCGCCAACTTCGGCGCTTTTGTTGATATTGGCGTACATCAAGATGGATTGATTCACGTCTCGCAGTTAGCCGATCGCTTTGTCAGCGATCCAAAGCAGATTGTAAAAGTGGGACAGGTCGTCAAAGTAAGGGTTCTAGAAGTGAACGAATCTTTGAAACGCATTAGTTTATCCATGAAGTCATCGGAATCTTCTAGATCCACAGGTGCGTTAGAAAAGAAACCCAGTCAAGAGATCGTGACGCAAAAACGAGATCGACCCCAAGCACAAAAATCTCAAACCCAAAAACCTGCCACCCTTGACGATCTGCAAGCTAAGTTTGGACGCAAACAGCGCCCCAATCGATAGCTGGATTGGACAGGAATAATAATCCTGCTGCGTGCGATCGCCGCATCATCAATTTTGCGATCTTACGATATGATAATGATTATCATTATTACAATCGAGCGTACCTATGGCTGGCAGAATTAACCTTTCATCGTTACTTAGCGCGGGACTATTGGCGATCGCTACCAGTCTTGCTGCCTGTAACTCCACGACGGAAACCAATCCCCCCATCAGTAGTGCAACGCCAACAACGAAAGCGGCTCCAACGGCAGCCGCAAAAACTGAAAAGCTACCCCTAGTCGTTGCCACCAACACCGTCACCTGCGGTCTAACCAAGCAAATTGCTGGCGATACAATCGAACTCAAATGCCTGATCGATCCGGGTTCCGATCCTCATGTGTATCAGCCTAAACCCGACGATCGCAAAGCGATCGAAGCAGCGCAGTTGGTTCTATACGGTGGATATGACTTTGAACCAAGTTTAATCAAGCTGATTCAAGCAACCTCAAGTTCTGCGCCCAAAATCGCTGTCGATGAAATTGCTGTTCCTAATCCCCAAAAATTTAATGAAGATGGCAAAACCGTTCCAGACCCTCACGTTTGGCACAATGCAAAAAATGGTATTGAAATTGCTAAGACCATTAGTAAAAATTTGACTGCACTTAGACCCGACCAATCGGAAACCTATGCTCAGAACACAATCAAAATCACCAACGAACTAGAGCAAATTGATAGTTGGATTAAAGCGCAAATTGCCACAATTCCTGTGAGTTCGCGCAAACTCGTAACTACCCATGATGCGCTTGGGTATTACGCAAAAGCCTATAATCTTCCCCTTGAGGGAGCGCTCAGTGGCATCAGTACAGATGAGCGACCCACACCAACAAGAGTAAAAGAACTCGTAAAAGTGATTAAGGAAGCTAATGTTCCCACTATATTCGCTGAAGTTACGATCAATCCCAAATTGATCGATGCGGTTGCCAAAGAAGCCAATGTTAAGGTTTCGGAACGCGAATTATTTGCGGATGGGTTGGGCGAAAAGGGTAGCGAAGGTGAGACCTATGCAGGGATGCTGATAGCCAATACCCGTACAATTGTTGAAGGTCTAGGCGGGAAGTATACCCCCTTTCAAATGAAATAGAATAACCTGAATTCGGGTTAAGGATTTCGGAACAAAGCAAGCCAACTTGCTGGAATCGAGAGGTTTGATCCCCCCGCCCTATCGGGCATCCCCCTTGAAAAAAGGAAGTGAGTTCTCCCCCCTTTTTTCAAGGGGGGGCTGGGGGGGATCCTTGGGATGTATAGCGTTTCAGGTTTTCTTATCCCGAACTGACGTTAGACTACTAGGATTTTACTCGGCAAAGAACTCAAAATAATAGGGACGAATTCCTGCATGGGCAAGATCGATGTAGCGAAGCGTTTTGCTCCAGCTTGGCGTACAGATCAACACTGGCTTATTGGTTTCTGGGTTTGTGTATCGGACAAATCCACCTTCACAATCAAATCCATGATTTTTTTCACCTTTTTTGGGCATGGAATAGGGTGAATAGAAGTGGGTTGCACCTCCAGTAAAATCGCGAACCTTGCCAGCAAGAAGTTGTTTTGCCAGTTCCGCATATTCGGGATAGAGGGTGGGATCTTGATCGATCGCATAGTGATAAAAGTTTCCAGCCTTGACAACTTCTTGAACATTCTTAGAGCCAGCCTTTTTCATGCGATTGATCACGGTTAAGCCCACTGCTTGCCGTTCGCTCTTATTCCCGATGGAAGCCTCTGAGATCAGAACCCTTGCCAAGATTTGCTCGTTATTGACAACAGGTTCTACAACAACTTTTTTAGGAAGTTCTTTGACATTTTGATAAGAGTCAACCAAGATGACGGCAAAAGTGAGAAGTGCGATCGCTAAAGGTAGGAAATTTCTTCTGAGCCATGCAGAGCTACCAAATGCTTGTTTGGTTGACGTACCTATACTTTCGTTCGTACTCTCGACTGTACTTTTGTTAGTACTATCCATTGGTAACTAGCCCCAAATTCCTGAATAAAATCTAAATATCTATATGCACATATCTCCATTCGCTTAAGCCCTCAAGCGATCTAATTGTAAATTGCTGCGTGAATTTCATGCAAACTTTATCTAAAAATTGCCGCGATCGCGGTTTGAATGGCATCTTTTTGCTCGCGATCGTAGCCCCATTTTTTCAGGAAAGCACTATATTTATCGTCATCAACCTGACCATGATCCCGACCACTACCCGTTTGGACTTCATGGGCTTGAGCTGAGGCATACATCAACTTAGCCAGCCGATCGATTTCATCAAGATTAAGCAATGTCATCAAATGAGCTGTGCGTTTTGCCACGCGATCGGAACCTTGGGCTTGGGTTTCATTGTCCATGCGTCGATGGGCGATCGCCATTGCCGTAGACATTGCCAAATTTTTGACCAATAATTCCGCGCCCGGCTCAGGCACAGCTTGCAAAGCCCGAATAATTCCCTCACTGGGACGATCTGCCAGTTGCCAATCACCTGTGAGATAACAAACAAAAAAGCCTCTTGCCCCATTCTCAGTGGCTACTAAGTTCGTAATTTCAGCCTGCAAATCAGCATCAGTAAGCTCTGTATGGTTTAGAAGTTTTTCGGTGTAAGCGATCGCTTGCTCAAAGCTGAGAGTATCGGTGGGATTTTGCGTAGATTGAAAGGTCATAGATCGCTATTTTGTGATTACCAAAGGGAAATAATTGATTGCTTGTACTACTATTCTGTTTGTTATTAAGAGAAGTGCTTTGACTGTTTGTGAGGGCAGTTCGGTAAGATAGACGTACAAGCAACAGCGATATTGGCAAACAGACTAGCAGGTGTGATTTAAAGATTAAAGCAAAGAGATTTCACGCACACAATGAGTAAAGACACCTATGGCAATTATTTCTTCTAGTGGTGGTAATCAAAAAGGGGATAAAGACAACACACCACCAAATCGCGGTGCAGCTAGGGGTTCCAATGCCTCTGGAACGGGTGTCTCTAAACCTTCCTCAAACAAGTCGCAACAGGCTCCTTCCCAAAATGAGCCAGAGCAAAAGTCACTCGACCTATTACAAGCCGTTGCCAATCCCGAAGAGAAACTTGCCGAATCAACGCCTGCTTCGGTTGAGATCGGTATTCGCCCTCAAAGCCTTGCGGAATATATCGGGCAAAAAGATCTCAAAGAACTTCTGCACATCGCGATCGCAGCGGCTAAATCTCGTTCTTCTGCGCTCGATCACCTTTTATTTTATGGCTCTGCGGGTTTGGGAAAGACTTCGTTAGCCTTGATTATTGCGCAAGAAATGGGCGTACAGTGCAAAATTACCTCTGCCCCAGCCCTAGAACGTCCCCGTGATGTGGCAGGCTTACTCGTTTCGCTGCAAGCTGGAGATATTCTATTTATTGACGAAATCCATCGCTTGCCTCACGTTACCGAAGAGATTCTCTATCCTGCCATGGAGGACTATCGCCTCGATATCACAATTGGAAAAGGACAATCGGCAAGAATTCGCAGTTTGCCATTACCAAAATTCACCTTGGTGGGGGCAACTACTCGCATTGGGGCTTTGTCTTCACCGCTTCGCGATCGCTTTGGCTTTGTGCAGCATCTGCGGTTCTATGAGGTAGACGAACTTGCCCAGATCGTATTGCGTAGCGCCCAAATCATGCAAACCCCCATTGACGAATTGGGAGCTGCCGCCATTGCAGCGCGATCGCGGGGCACACCTCGAATTGCTAACCGTTTGCTCAAACGCGTGCGCGACTATGCTGAAGTCAAAGCCAATGGGGAAATTACCGAAGCGATCGCCGAGGCAGCATTGGAACTCTTTAACGTCGATCCCAAGGGATTGGATTGGATCGATCGCAAATTACTGACGGTGATGATTGAGAACTTTAACGGTGGGCCCGTCGGTCTAGACACGATGGCGGCGGCTACGGGTGAAGATACGCAAACGATAGAAGATGTTTACGAACCCTATCTTTTGCAAATTGGTTATATCAATCGCACCCCTAGAGGACGTGTGGCGACTGCCGCCGCATGGCGACATCTCGGCTACGCAGCTCAAACTGAATTGAAGTTCTAAAAAACTGGCAAATTTGGAAGTGTAAAAGCTTCTGTGTTAGAGTTAAGTGACTTTATTGCGAAAAAAATATGGTTTCTAGTTGGCTAGGTACGCAAAGGTCAGCCAAGAGCGTCGCAAAAGACAAGATCTCAGAATTTAACATGAGCTGGCGAAATTTATTTGGCTCTCTCCTTCTCAGCTTGATTCCAATTTCCTGCGTTACACTACCCGTACATGCAGCAGAACGGATTAAAGTCTCATTTGGCCCCCTCGACTTGGGCATATCCGTTCGCGAGCTAGCCACATTTGCCAAAGAAGGAAAAGTTGGAGATGAGTTGGAATCCTATCTGAGTCGCATTGCCACGAATGAAGACAGAAAATATATTCGAGATTACCTGAATTTCAGAGCCGATGTTAAGCCTCTTCAGGTCGCTCAATTCTTTTATTCCTCGGTTGGGGTGCAAATTCTCGACTACATGGGCGAACATATTCTGGCAGGAAACAAACAGAATGGAAGTATCGCCATTCGCGCTGCCTTGATCTTGGCTGCTTCCGATCCAGAGGGATTAACGGCTGTCAACTTTTTGAAATTTTTCCCCACAGATGAAATTCGCCTCAACTCCGATGAAATCTTTACAACTGCCTCAAAAATCGAGAAGTTGGTAAAGCAGACAAATGGTGCGATCGCCGCGATTGGAAAATTGTCTGCGCTGCAAGCCCAATCAGAGCCAGCGATCGATCTTGTGAAATTACAGGCGCAAAACCTCGGACAGTCCGGTAAATTCTCTTATAAAGTAGAAACCGTTACCTTAAAAGATAGCCGCCGCAATCGCTCTTTGGTAGTGGATTTCTACTTACCACAGGGACTCTCTGCACCTGCACCCGTGGTGGTTCTATCCCACGGATTGGCTTCTAATCGCCAACATTTTGCCGATCTAGCCAAACATTTTGCTTCCTATGGGTTTGTGGCTGCCGTACCGCAGCATCCTGGTAGTGATTCCGTGCAAGTAGAGAATTTACTCAGAGGCTATAAAAAAGAAGTCTTTGATGTGAATGAATTTGTCGATCGCCCCCTAGACATTCGCTTTATCTTAGATGAGATGGGAAGGCGCTATCCCGATCGCATTAACCTTCAGCAAGTGGCAGTGATGGGGCATTCCTTTGGGGGATACACCGCTTTGATGGTGGCTGGGGCAACAATTGATTTCGAGCAACTGACCAAAGAATGTACGAAGGGCTTTAACGGTACAAATGCCTCTCTGCTCGTACAGTGCGAAGCTTTAAAACTGCCCCGTGAAGCCTATAATTTTAAGGACGATCGCGTTAAGTTAGCCATTGTCGTCAATCCCATTGATAGCAGTATTTTAGGAGCATCGGGATTGAGTAAGATCGAAATTCCTGTGGCGATCTTTGCCAGTAGTGATGATGCCGTCGCGCCGATCGTGCTCGAACAGGTGGAACCTTTTACTTGGCTCAAAAATTCCGATCGCTATCTTTTGCTCGCGAAGGGAGTAGGTCATGTATTCGATGTTAAATCTTTCCTTCGCACCTTAGCCCCATCGATCGCTTTGTTTATTCCCTCGCAAGACGTGGACGCTCTAGACGAGTACGATCGCATTTTCTATCTAGCTATGCTAGAAACCCATCTAGCCCATCGTCCTGAGTATCGTCCTTTCTTGCAGGCTTCCTACGCGATCGCCACCACCAAAGATCCCAACAAGGTGAATGTTCTGAATTCTTTAACCGAGGCACAATTTCAAAAAATGCTGGTTGGCGAGCCTTAGCTTCTGAGACCCTTCTTCCAGTCGTGTTGTCATCGCTTCTAAGCGAACCACTTTTAAGGGAGAATCTGCGATCGCAGTTTTGTTAGCAAATTTTCATTATCCTGTCGTATTTAAATCATGAGCGCTGCGATCTCAACTGCTTAAATTATCAATTAGGGTGACAAGCAAATGATAATTATCCTTTTGCCCCTGTTGCTTAAACAGCCGCGTTGCCTCGTTGTAATCTGCGATCGCCCCGATTTTGTCCCCCAATTGATATTTTGCATACCCACGGGAGTTAAAGGCGTAGGCATCGTTGGGTTCGAGACGAATCACTTCAGTAAAATCGGCGATCGCGCCTTCATAGTCGCCTAGTTCGGATTTGGCATAGCCGCGATCGATATAGGCACCCGCATCATTGGAGTCAAGTTGGATTGCTTCAGTAAAATCGGCGATCGCGCCTTTATAGTCCCCTAACGCTTCCTTGGCATAGCCGCGATCGATATAAGCTCCAGAATATTTGGGGCTAAGCCGAATAGCTTCTGAAAAATCAGCGATCGCACCGTCATAGTTTTCTGTTTTGATCTTCACAATACCTAGACCACGGTAAACAGCCGCAAACTTAAACATTCCTAAGATCTTATTAACATTCATCGCCTTTTCCTCTCAACATCTTTCGACCATAAACTCAATTTACTCGGAAAAAATTCATGGTGAGGTGACTGGTATCGTCTTTGATTTGTGATTGCGATCGCAGGAAATGGTTGTGGCAGATCGTGACACCAACTTAAACCTAACGTGCAGTCGATCCTTTAGCCGCTAGGGGATTCATACTAATCGCAATCTAGACAAGCTTTTCGTAATTGCTTTAAAGAAATTGACTGGCAAAGCTATCATTAAGGGCAAACTTAATTTGGATAGCTCAATATATTATTCAAGGTTTTCAAGATCGACGGTTTTCAAGATCGTATGGGGAAACCTTAAACCTATTAAGCTATTTTTTCCTAATTTTGGGAATTTCTCGTTCAATCTGTTATCCCTACAAGCATGAGAACCTACATTCGAGATTACAAGTGGGGCAAGATCGTACTCCTGCACTACGACTTTATCAGTGATTTTGTCAATTTCTATGGGGAATGGGCTGATTTAGAAGTTTCTCTGTTTTTATCCATTCTGGAAGTTGGTGATGATGTCATTGAAGTGGGCTGCAACATTGGCACGCATACAATTCCACTATGTCAGTTTGTTGGCAATACGGGAAAGGTCATCGGGTTTGAGCCGCAAAGAGTTCTCTATCAAATGCTGTGTGGCAATATGGCAATAAATAATCTGACCAATGCCTATCTCTATCATGATGCCGTTGGGGATATGGATGGTGAGATTTATGTTCCTTCTCAAAACTATGACACAAAAGGCAATTATGGTGGATTGTCCTTAGGAAGTTATGCGTTTGGGGAGAAGATTGCTCTAAGAAGTCTTGATTCATTAGAAATAATCGGTAGCCTTACTAAGCTCAAGCTAATTAAAATTGACGTTGAAGGAATGGAGGCTAATGTCATTCAAGGTGCGAAGCATCTGATCTCAAAATTTAGACCCTTTTTATTTGTTGAGAACGATCGCAAAGACAAAGGCAATGCCTTAATTGATCTACTGCACGATCTAGAATATGACTGCTACTGGTTCTGTACGAGACGGTTTAACCCTAATAACTTCAATGGGGCAACCATAGATATCACGCAAGGAATTGGAGACTATAATGTGCTTTGCATTCCCAGAGAGCAGCACGAACGTCCGAGTTTCTTACAAAAAGTCAAGGATTTTAATGAGCTAGTTGAGAGAAAGGTTCATTGGGTCGAAGCCGTAGATCCAAATTGGTATAAGTCTTCTCGTCCTGTGAATTCAGAGAAGTCTACAAACGCTGATTTCCAAGAGAATGGTGGGATTTACGAGGGATTAGAACGAAGCATCGAGTTTTACCAGCAGGCGATCGCTACCAACCCAGACCTCAAATCAAATTATTGGCATCTTGGATTAGCATTACTTTTACAAGGGGAAGTAGAAGAGGCTCAAATGGTATGGCTATCTGCTGTCTCGGATATGTCACCCGAACAATTAGAATCTGCGCTAATAGAACTCACGCAAATCTTAGAGGCTGAAGCGCAAAACCGTGAGGCGATCGCTGATTTTGAGGTAGTCTGGTTAATCCGTCATCACATTTGCGAGAATAATCCCGAAGATTTAAATAATCTTCTAAAATTAATTCTGGCTTCCATAGAAATCAAACAGTTTGTCCCAGCCAATGACATCCATCTCGAACAGGCGATCGAACTGCTTACTTGCGAACCGTTAACTCATTTCGATCTTAGCCCTCCCATTCTTCTTTCTACGGTGCTAAAAAAGCTGGTTGAGCTTGCCTCCAATCTAAGTTCTGAAACCAAGGAAGAGCCAGAACCCATTCAGCCATTGATTGATGAATTTGCCGATGCATGTGTTTCCTATTACTGCGCTTTGCAAACAGAGAATCCTCATGTTGCGCGCTATCCCTATTTATTAGGTAGTATCTATGCTGAGATCGCTCGAACCGATGAAGCGATCGCTTGTTACAACCAAGCTCTAAAACTAAATCCTAACTATGCCGAGGTTTACTTTTGTTTGGGCAATATGGAATTACGGCAAGGGAATGAAGATCGAGCGATGGCACAATACCAGAAAGCAATTGCGATTCAACCGAACTTCCCAAAACCCTATGTAAATTTGGCTTATATTCTAGAAAGGCGATCGCAACTCGAATCCGCCACAATCCATTTGCGACAAGCAATTCAAATCGATCCAAGTTTTGCTGAAGCGTATAGAAATTTGGGCGTACTTTTAAGAAAGTTAGGTAGGGTCGAAGAAGCGATCACCGAATATCAGCAAGCACTGAAAATTAAGCCCAAGGATGCCTTAGCCTATGCGAATCTTGCTGACGCCTTTGTTGCTCTTGGAAGA
The DNA here is from genome assembly GCF_036349135.1 of Tumidithrix elongata BACA0141. Lineage (NCBI taxonomy): Bacteria > Bacillati > Cyanobacteriota > Cyanophyceae > Pseudanabaenales > Pseudanabaenaceae > Tumidithrix > Tumidithrix elongata. Next base: position 12,906 of record NZ_JAZBJZ010000054.1, on the reverse strand, counting down.
CTTGATGAGGCAATTCCTTACTATCAAGCTGTGACGACCCTGCAACCCAATCATGCAGGTGCTTATTACGAACTCGGTAATATCTTTTTTCGGAAAAACCAATTAGAGCAGGCAATTGAGAGCTATCAAACTGCGATTAACCTCAATCCTGAATTCATAGATGCTTACAATAATTTAATTTTGATTTTGATCGGAAAGACCGATCTAGGCGAGCCATTCTACAAACTATGGCGGCAAATCACAGACCAGTATGCCAATCTATCCGAACGGCTGCGTTTGCAAAACGGGGTGAATCAAGAGTGGATTTCTCCGATTACAAAGGTGATTAGAAGCAATCTAATGTCAGGCAATCATCAAGTTGCTTTAGATAAGTTTCTCGCGCTTGAAAAGGATTTCTATCGAGATCTTGACAATCTAACTCAGGCAGACATTGCAAATCTGTATGGCGAGCTTCTGTTTTTTGTTTTATTCCTGAGAGACGATCGCGCTGCAAATACAAAGTTTTTTCGACAGGTTGGCGAACGCTATGTAAACCATGTACTTAAGCCCAATCAAGACCCTGCCCTAGTTCAGGCATGCTCAAGTAGATTCCCCCCAGACATCAGCCAGAGAAAGCTAAAAATTGGGATTCTTTCCCGCAGTTTTCGCCGTCATGCTACGGCTTGGTGTTGTGGAAATTTTATTGAGGAGTTGGCAAAACTTACGCCGCATCTTTATCTCTACGATACAGGTAAGTATAGAGATGACGATTTAACGACTAAATTTGAGCAGATTGCTGCGAAATACTATCGCTCTGATGCCTCTACCGTACAGGAAATTGGTAAACTCGTCACAGCCGAACTTTTAAAAGATGAAGTCGATATCATGATAGAGCTTGATTCGATGATGAATGTTGTGAGTGCTGAAGTTCTCAACTACCATCCTGCACCTATTTGTGTATCTTGGCCGGGTTTAGAAGCTCCCTTTCTCTCTGAGCAAAATTATTTCCTTTGCGATCGCCACCTGATTCCTGAAGCCTGCGATCGCTACTACTTAGAACATATAATCAGAATGCCTGATTCCTATTTGGCGGTTACAGACTTAAAGCACGATCTGATCGATCGAGAGGTTGCGAGGCGATCGTTGGGCATCGCTCCCGATCAAATTGTCTATTTATCGATTACAGCAGGACATAAATTTAATCGAGCCGTAGCACATGCCGCAGTACAGATTTTACGGCAAGTTCCCCAAAGTATACTTTTATGTAAAGGCAAGGGCGATGCGGAGATTGTTCGAGGAGTGTATCAACAGGAATGTGATTTATTAGGAGTGACAAGCGATCGGATTAAATTTTTACCACCCCGTGCCAAAACAGAAGAAGCCCATCGCTCTACCTATCTACTGGCTGACGTTTTACTTGATTCGCATCCTTACAATAGCTGTACCCATAGCTTAGAAGCCATGTGGCTAAATTTACCTATCGTTACAATTGCGGGCGATCAATTTTTTGCTAGATTTGGCTACTCATTTTTGCAAACCCTCAACATCCAGGCAGGAATTGCGTGGAATTGGCAAGAATATATCGAGTGGGGCGTTAAACTTGGATTAGATCGGGAACTGCGAAATTCGATTCGAGCGCATTTAGCGAGATCGAAGCAACCTGAAACCCTATCGCCCCTATGGAATCCTAAAAAATTTGCTACAGATATGTACGCAATATTTGAGGAACTGTTGGATAAAAATTTCAAGCAAAATCTTGAGTAAGTAGAAATCACCCTATTGTTTATATGCGCCCAAAACCCACAACGATCGTCCAAAAGCTCCAAAATCATTATTGGCAGCCCTACGAGTTAATGATGCAGAAAGTCATCTCTATGGCATCAGGAAAGCCATTAGTCGTAGAGATTGGACCAGGATACAGCCCCTTCCCTCCTGCAACAGAGTTTATTGATTGGAAAGATGGACAGTTATCTATATCTGATATAAGAGTTCATTGTTTAGACATAAACAAAGATCGACTTCCATATGAAGATAAGAGTGTGGACTTTATCTATTGTCGCCATGTTCTTGAAGATATTTATAATCCTTTATGGGTCTGTGAAGAGATGGCACGAGTTGCGAAAGCTGGATATATTGAGACTCCTTCACCGCTAGCTGAGTGCTCTCGTGGGGTCGATGCAGACTCGCCAAATTGGAGAGGCTACGTTCATCATCGTTATGTTGTCTGGGTTCATGATGGCAAACTTACTTTTCTGCCCAAATATCCAATCATTGAGCATTTTAATTTAATGGAGGTGGAAGATGAAATCATAGAACTTCTTAACTCTTCACCCCTGTACTGGAATACATACTTCTTCTGGAATGATTCATTTGAAGTTAACTTTCTCCAATCCGATCAAGATTTTAATTTCCCTAAATCTTACCAAGAATGGCTAATGGAATCGATCGCAAGATCCACAGAAGACGCTCTACTAATAGCACTTAATTATGGCTTTCCTGTTGCCTGAAATTCAATGAAATCTTACATAATCATTACTGGGTCTGATGCTAACTTTTTTGAGTTAGCCCAAGGGACGATTCTATCTATTCGTGAAAAAGTTGATGGGCAGAATGCGTTTCTGGGATTTTTTGATTTGGGCTGTACACCTGAGCAACTGAAGTGGTTGCGTGAATGGGTGGATGTGATCAAAATGCCTGATTGGGATTTTGATTTTTTACAAGGGTCAGATGCTCCAATTTATCTCAAAGGCTTGATTGCAAGGCCTTTTCTACCTAGATACTTCCCCGGATTCGATATTTATTGTTGGATTGATGCGGATGCTTGGGTGCAAACATGGTCGTCAGTGGAGTTATTCCTTCAGGGAGCCGAGCAAAAAGGATTGGCGATCGTGCATGATGCTAGTAGATATAATTTAGGTCAGTATGGGCATCTAAAAAATCTATATCAAGGGCATTACCAAAATTTGCATGCTCACTTAGGTGAAGAATTGGCAGAGAAGCTCTTTACCTACCCCACCATTAATGCAGGGGTATTTGCTTTGCATAGAGAAGCTCCCCATTGGCAGGTTTGGACAGATTGTCTTGCTTTGATTTTAAAAAATCAGGTTACGCTTTACTCCGACCAAATTGCTCTGAATTGGGCGATTTACGAATTCGATCTTTTGAAACACACTGAGTTGCTCCCAGAATGGTGCAACTGGCAATGTCATTGGTTTGGTTTTGATTTGCCCCTTTGGCATAAACAGCAAAATTGCCTCGTAGAGAGATACTTACCCCATACTCCTATTGGTATTGTGCATTTAACTGTAAAGAAGCATAGATGGTTAAATCTTGCAACCACGGATGGAGATGTTGCAGAAGTTAGTCTGAGATATGAAAGTAAAGCAGGGACTTTATTAAAGAATCATTTCCTTGCCCAAAGTTTGAGACAGGAGCTAAACCTAAGAGATATTAACTTAATTATTTTTCCTGACTGGCAACAACCCGAAGATATCTTATTACTTGAGATCGCAGAAATTATCAGAAATATTCTTCAACAACCCGAACAAAGTGATATTACCTTACTCATTCACGCTTGTGATATCAGTACTGAAGAATTTGATGATTTTTTGTCCTATGCGATGATGCAGCTTTTATATGAAGAGGATTTAGAAATCGAAGTGGATAACATCGCTGCCATTTCTCCAGTTAGAGATTTGAGTAAAAGCCAATGGAATGCCTTGTTATCTCAAGTTCAATGGTATATCAAGATGACTCATGAAAATTATTTGGCGGTAATCGATGTTGGCGCAAATAACTTACCATCCCCAGAAATCGTATAAATTGCTCTGAACGCATTCACTATGAAAATTGCATTTGTTGATACAGTTGATTGGAACTATCGGGTTGAAAGTGCTTACCAAAGACCGTTAGGCGGTTCGCAATCAGCATTGTGTTATCTCGCAGAAGCCCTAAGTCAGCAAAATCATGAAGTGTTTTTGCTAAATCAAACATTAGATATAGGGATGTCTAGGGGAGTTACCTGTCTCAATTTAAATCAAGTACCGAGGGAACTTCTACAAAGTCTAGACGTAGCGATCGCGCTGAATTCAACAGGATATAGTAAAACCCTACGATCGCAACTTGGAGAACAAACTTGCCTTGTACTTTGGACACAGCATGACACAAATCAGCCAGCTATGCAGCCTTTGCAAGATCGGACGGAATGTGACATTTACGATGCGATTATCTGTGTAAGTGAGTGGCAACGTCAAGAATACTGTCACTGCTTTGGCATCCCGCCCGATCGCATCGCTGTTTTTCGCAATGCGATCGCACCTGTATTCACCAACCTTTTTGAGCAAGATGTAAGCATTCTCAATCAGAAATCTAAAATGCCGATTCTTGCTTATACGAGTACTCCATTTCGTGGTTTAGATATTCTCTTAGAAGTCTTTCCCGAAATCCGCAAAGCCATCCCTAAGGCAAGATTGCAGATTTTCTCCAGTATGAGAGTGTATCAGGCATCAGAGGCAATCGATCGGGAACAGTTTGGCGATCTTTATGACCGTTGTCATAATACAGAAGGGGTGGAGTATATTGGTTCTCTCCCTCAGCCTGAACTTGCCAAAGCTCTGAAATCAGTTTCAGTCTTGGCCTATCCAAATACCTTTGCTGAGACTTCTTGTATTGCGGTAATGGAAGCGATCGCCAGTGGCTGTAAGGTAATCACGAGTAATTTGGGAGCTTTACCTGAAACTACCCATGGCTTTGCCGAACTCATTGAGGTAGGAGATTGGACAGTTTATAAAGGGCAATTTGTGAATGCTTCGGTGCAATTTCTTGGCAGCTTGCAAAGTGAATCGAGGACAGAGCAACCTATTGAGATCGAATCCCAACTGAGACAACAGGTGGATTACATCAATCGGTCTTGTACTTGGTCTGTGCGGGCTACGGAATGGAGCAAATGGCTGATGGCACTGACTGAGAACCGGCAAGTAACGATGCTTCATGCCTTGCAAAAGCTAGAAGATGAGGTCGAATTTTACGAGCAGGCGATCGCCAACGATCCGCAGATCAAATCCAACTACTGGCATTTAGGCTTGACTTTATTACTGCTCAAAAGAGAAGAAGATGCCCAAATGGTTTGGTTCTCTGCAATCTCAGAAGGTACGATGGAGGAATCGGAACAATGGACTGCCGAATTAATCGCGACCTTAAATACTGAAGCGAAACAGCGAGAAGCTCAAGGAGATTTTGATAAGGCATGGTTAGTACGTCAATATATCTATGCAAATGCACCTGAAGATATCGCCAATCTTTTTGCTTTGGGTAATTTGCATTTGAATGTGGGGCAAATTGATGAAGCGATCGCTTGCTTTTACAAATGCCTGTTAATCGAATCGGATCGACCTGAAGTTCTAGGGGAACTTGCAAAAGCCTATCAGCGCCAAGGCAAAATCAGTTATGTCAATACTTCACATATTGCACATTCTTTGTCAGACGACATAGGTATCAAACTAAATTTGGGTTGCGGGGAAAACCATCTTGAGGGGTTTATCAATGTCGATAAGTTTGGCAATCCAGATTTACGAGCTGACTTAGAAGTCTTTCCTTGGCAATGGTCTGATAATAGTGTGGGTGAAGTCGTACTAAAACATGTTTTGGAGCATCTTGGTGCTACCCCAGATATCTATTTCGGCATCTTTAAAGAGCTTTATCGTATTTGTAAACCCAATGCAAGAATTTATATCAATGTGCCCCATCCACGCCATGATGACTTTATGAATGACCCCACTCATGTCCGAGCGGTTACACCAGAAGGGCTGATGCTGTTTTCACAAACTCAGAATCGCGATTGGATTGCTGTCAAGGCGGCAAACTCGCCCTTGGGACTTTATCTCGATGTCAATTTTGAGCTTGTGCGTTGGTGCTACGACCTAGACGAACCTTGGCGTTCTCAATTTATCGCTGGTAAGGTTGGGGGAGCAGAGATGCTACAAATTTTGAAGCAATTTAATAATGTTGCGAAGCAAATTGAAATGGAGTTGGTAGTTGTCAAACGCTAGGTATTCTCAACTCACATTTTTTGGATGCTTTACCCGATTTATTGCAGGGTCTCTCTTATGAGAAATACAGTACATAGGTGTCAGCGGTTCCAAATTCAGATTATTGCGCCAGTTAGTAGGAAATACAACGCACCAATAGCCAAGGGGTATAGGGTTTGCTTATCGCCAGCAACGCAACGAGTAGCGGTTGCCGCGCCAAGTTGTCCAGCCATTCGCAATATTGCTGCTGCGATCGTATCTTAGGAACCAATTATCTTGCTCTGCTCCCAAGTATCGGATATTCAATGTGGTACTGCTCGATCGCTGTTTTGCAAGCGGAACCCAAGCGCTACCATTATCGCTAAAGCGTCCTACAATGCGCACGCCCGATGTCGTCGAACAAACACCCCCCGAACAATTTGTCTGCGGATCGTTGACCACAGACCACTGCATACGAGCAGATCGCCCATCAATGTTGCAATTCCATCTGCCAAAATACCACTCAGTTGCTACTTGGGAAGCGATCGCCTGACCTGATGCCAAAAATAAACTCAAGGGAATTAAGGCAAATTTCATGAAAAACTGTTTATACATTGTAAAACCCTCTTAAAGCCTGAATGTATGTATTCTGATGCCAATTTTCAAAGCTTGAGATGACAGAGATCGCATTTTCTAGCGATCGCGATCGCACCCCTATCAAACAAATCACTCACAAAAGAGTAGCTCCACTCGTTGGGAGCTTCACCTTTTCTCAATAACAACTTCTACCGAACGAAACGAAGCTCAGGGTTATACTTTTGGAATATGGGAAGTATCTTTCCTCAGTAGTCTTTCATGAATTCATAATGCGATCGCAAATCATTCATCACGAGCGAGTAGATTCGACCAATAGCGAGGCGTGGCGGTGGCTCGATCGCGCTTCTGATACCACTAAGCAGTTAGAGGGAACGGCGATCGCTGCCAAACAGCAAACCAAGGGACGCGGACAGCGCGGACATACTTGGCAATCCGATTTAGGCGGTTTGTATTTATCGGTAATTGTGCAGCCCAATATTTCGGCAACCCACGCCAGTCAAATTACCCTGTGGAGTGCGTGGGGCATTGCGACGGCTCTGAATACCACTGGGGCAAATGTACGGATCAAATGGCTCAACGACCTGCTTGTCGATGGACGTAAACTGGGTGGCATTCTCACAGAAACCAGAATAGAGGCTGGCGTTGTCACCGATGCCGTGATCGGGATCGGGATTAATTGGTTAAACAATGTGCCCGATGGTGCGATCGCTTTGTCAGATTTAGCCACGAATATTACCGACCTCGATCGCTTGACAGAGCTTGTTTGGGCTGGGGTGATGCAAGGACGCGATCGCTTTGCCCGTGAGGGGATCGAGCCAATTTTGTCGGACTATGTTACATTACTCAGCGAGCGAGCGATTACAACCCAGCACCTAGGACGGGAACATAAAGGTTACATTTCCGACATTACAACAACTGGCGATCTTGTCGTAATATGGGAGGGCAGTTCGCAGCCTTCGATTTACAGACCTAGTACATTTTCGCTAGGTTATCATTCGCTAGGTTAACAAAGGTAAGCACTAGGTTTACTCTAGGTTTATTCAAGGGCTAGGCAATCAAACCGTCATACCTAAAAAACTTGACCTAAAACCCCCATCTCCGAAACTAACCCATGAAACAACTTAGGAAGATGCCCCAAAAATCACTGCTAAAACTATCTCTGCTCAGCCTTTGCCTTTCCATGAGTGGAAATGTCATGCTCGTCACAGGACTTAGTGACGCCCAAGCAGCTAAAAAATCGGCAATTTCCCCAGAAGTCACTGCCCCAAATCCAGCGCCAAGAGTTGCCCCAGAGCCAGTAGCAGCACCACAGCCTCAAATTGACAGGTCTACCCCTGCGATCGAGATTCAAACCAGTAGCTCTAGTACTCGTAGCAATACCCAAGGCAATACTCAGGGCAATACGAGAGGCGCAACCTCTGAGCCTGCCATGGTTGAGATCCAATCGCGTCAACCACAATCTTCAGCCACGAAACCAGCCTCAGGTAGTAGCAACTCAGGGAATGTTGAGATTGTATTTGAAAGCCGTAAATCGGGCTGTCAAGCCAGAGGTCAGGATCTAGGTAGTCGTCAAGCCAATTTATGCGCTCCCGAAGTTGAGATTGCCAGAAATGCGCCCACCAACTTAATCTACTCATCCACGGGGGAACCCGTGGTACAGGTACGGAAGCTGACAAGGGCTGAAATTGAGTCCATGAGCGTGCCCAGCAATGGTGATAAGCGCATGCTTTTCCCTTTATCGATTCCAGCGATTATTAGTTCCTCGTTTGGCTATCGCGTACACCCAATTACCCAAGCCGTAAAGTTCCATCAAGGCACAGATATCGCCGCCGCAGAAGGAACTCCCGTAGTCGCAGCCTATAGCGGTAAGGTGGAAATTTCTGGATGGCTAGGTGGTTATGGTCTGGCGGTTGTGATTTCCCATGGGGATACCCACGAAACTCGCTACGCTCACCTTTCGGAAGTATTTGTCAAACCCGGTCAAGTTGTCAAACAGGGCACTGTGATTGGTCTGGTGGGCACGACTGGCTTCTCTACTGGTCCCCACCTCCACTTTGAGCTATGGGAGAGAATCAGAGGAGAATGGACAGTCATGGATCCTACTCCCCATTTAATTTTGGCTTTAGAACGGTTGAATACTTACCTAGCACAGCTCAATAATCCTGAAAGTGTCAAACCTAGTATTAAACCTAGTATCAATGCCAAACCTAGTATTAATAAACTTGGAACGAAGAAGCCTGTGATTGATATTCTGGGGATGACTAGACTTTTCGGTAAAACCGCAAAGGGATGAACGGATGAAATTAGCGTTTATTATTGACCCGATCGCAAAACTAGACCCCACCCATGATACGAGCGTCACCTTAATGGAAGCTGCTTGTCACAGGGGGTATGAGGTATTCGTCACCAATGTGGAATCTCTCAGTGTAATTGGGGGTAAAGCTTGGGCGTTGTTACAACCCGTTGTGGTTCATCCCGTCGAACTGGTGGATGGTAAATGGGTCGCGCCTCATCCTTGGTACGAGCTTAAGACAGGTAAGTTTCAAGCGCTTGAAACAATGCAGGTTGTGTGGATGCGCCCCGATCCCCCTGTTACGGTCAACTACATTTATGCAACCTACATTCTGGATTACGTCGATCCGAAGCAAACCCTTGTTGTAAATTCTCCCGCAGGAATTCGCTCGGCAAATGAGAAAGTCTACGCCCTGCAATTTCAGGATGTGGTGCCTGAAACGATCGTCACCAGCGATAAGGAAGTCATTCGCAAGTTTGTCGCCTCCAAAACCGAAGCGATTCTAAAGCCTTTAGATGGCAAGGGTGGAGAAGGGATTCTATTCGCGCAGCAGGGCGATCGCAACTTAAACTCTCTGATCGAGATGAGTACGAAATTTGGCACAACGCCGATTATGGTGCAAGCCTATCTGCCTGCTGCCCAAGAGGGAGACAAGCGGATTATTCTCTTAAACGGCGAACCGATCGGAGCAGTCAATCGCGTCCCCCGCTCGGGTGAGTTTCGCGGCAATATGGCAGCAGGCGGAAATGCCGTGAAGAGCAAGATTAGCAAAAAAGAAAAAGAAATTTGTGCCAAACTCGCGCCCACACTGCGCCAAGATGGACTGGTGTTTGTGGGGATTGATGTGATTGGTGGCTATCTCACAGAAGTGAATGTCACAAGTCCAACGGGTCTGAGAGAAATCGATCGCCTTGATGGGGTGAGATTGGGCGATCGCGTCATGGATTGGTTGGCAGCACAGCGATAATTTTATAGCATCCCCCAGCGTCGCAGGCTAATTGCATGTGTTAGGACAACGCAACGCTTCATTCCGATGTCGTTAGAATGATAGAGTTAGACACGACTTTCACTAGCAAAGAGTTAAGAAGACAGATGCAACAAGGACAAACCATATCGCTTGAAATTACCGACCTAGCAGATAGTGGAGATGGAGTCGGTCGTCACGAAGCGTTAGTGGTATTTGTGCCAGATACCGTACCAGGCGATCGCATTGAGGCGAAACTCGTCAAAGTCAAGCATAGTTACGCTAACGCCAGCCTCACCAAAATTCTCGCTCCTTCGCCCCATCGAATTCGCGCTGCCTGCATTGTTGCTGATAAATGTGGTGGTTGCCAATGGCAGGTGGTGAGTTATGACTTTCAGCTCCAGATCAAACAAAATCAAGTAGCTCAGGCATTACAGCGCATTGGTAAATTCGATCCCGAAGCGATCGCTGGTTGGATGGATCCAATTATTGGTGCGCCTTCGGATTTGCACTATCGCAACAAAGTTACCTATCCACTCGATAAAACCCAAGAGGGCAAAGTCAGAGCAGGCTATTACCAAAAGGGCAGCCATAAGCTGGTCAATCTCAATCAATGTCCTGTCCAAGATCGGCGCCTCGATCTTTTCTTGGAAAATGTCAAACTAGACATTCAAAAGCAGGGTTGGCTCATTTATGACGAGCAGTACCATCGAGGTCTATTGCGCCACTTTAGTTTGCGAATTGGGCGGCAAACAGGACAAGTTCTCTTAACGCTGATTTCCACCTCATGGGATGTGCCAGGACTCGAAGAGCAAGCCAACGCATGGCTAGAAAAATATCCCCAACTGGTTGGTGTAATGCTCAACCATAATTCCATTCGCACCAATACCATCTTTGGTGCTGAAACCCGTTGTATAGCAGGTCGCGATTTTGTCGAAGAAAGGTTCGCGGGACTGACATTCCAATTGAGGGCAGATACCTTCTTTCAGGTTTATACGGAACAGGCCGAAGCGATGGTGTCTGTAATTCAAGAGGAGCTTGGCTTACAAGGGCACGAGCTTCTCTTAGATGCCTATGCGGGAATTGGTACGATTTCTCTACCTTTGGCGCAATCGGTTAAACAGGTAATCGCGATCGAAATTCAGCCCCAAGCGACACAACAGGCAATACTCAACGCCCAGATGAATGGTATTGATAATATTCAATTTCTCACAGGAAAAGTGGAAGACCTCCTACCCACCCTAGAGATTCAGCCTGATATTACGATCTTAGATCCACCGCGCAAAGGCTGCGAACCTAGTGCGATCGCCCATTTACACAGCCATCCCTCCCAGCAGATCGCCTATGTCAGTTGTAATCCCGCCACCCTCGCCCGAGATCTAAACCTGCTTTGTGCGGATAATGCCTATCGGATTACGCGGATTCAACCCTTTGATTTCTTTCCTCAGACTTCCCATGTGGAAAGCGTAACATTCCTGACAAAGAACTGATTCCAGTAAAGATTCTAAAATCTTTGCCGCTGGTTCTGGGAAAAGTTGATAATAGAACAGATTTTCGATCATGAGGAGCGCTATATGGATGTTAAAGCCGCGATCGCCTTTGCTGCGGGTCAACCCCTAAAAATTGAAACGGTTCAACTCCAGCCGCCCCAAGCAGGAGAAGTGCTTATTGAGATCAAGGCGACAGGGGTTTGTCATACCGATGCCTTCACCTTGTCTGGAGCCGATCCTGAAGGATTATTTCCGACGATCTTAGGGCATGAAGGCGCAGGTGTGGTCGTGGAAGTAGGCGCAGGGGTCACCAGTCTTAAGGTCGGCGATCATGTGATTCCTCTCTATACGCCCGAATGTCGTCAATGTAAATTTTGCCTCAGCCAGAAAACCAATCTCTGTCAAGCAATTCGCACAACCCAAGGACGCGGACTCATGCCCGATGGCACGAGCCGATTTTCCATTGATGGCAAGATGATCCATCACTATATGGGAACTTCCACTTTTGCGAACTATACGGTACTTCCAGAAATTGCCGTGGCGAAGATTCGCGAAGACGCTCCCTTTGATAAGGTTTGCTATATCGGTTGTGGCGTCACCACGGGTGTCGGCGCCGTGATCAATACCGCCAAGGTCGAACCTGGTGCAAATGTGGTCGTATTCGGTCTGGGGGGGATTGGGCTAAATGTGATTCAGGGTGCGCGTTTAGCGGGCGCAGATATGATTATAGGAGTAGACCTCAATCCCAATCGGCGATCGCTGGCTGAGAAGTTTGGCATGACCCACTTTGTCAATCCTTTAGAAGTGGAAGGCGATCTGGTTCCCTATTTGGTTGACCTGACCAAAGGCGGTGCAGATTATAGCTTTGAGTGCATCGGTAATGTGAATGTCATGCGTCAAGCTTTGGAATGCTGTCACAAGGGCTGGGGAATGAGCGTAATTATTGGCGTTGCTGGTGCAGGTCAAGAAATTAGTACCCGTCCCTTTCAACTTGTCACAGGTAGAGTTTGGAAAGGCTCTGCCTTTGGTGGTGCTAGAGGTCGCACAGATGTTCCAAAAATTGTGGATTGGTACATGGATGGCAAAATCAATATTGACGATTTAATTACCTACACCATGCCGATCGAGAAAGTGAATGAAGCCTTTGACCTCATGCACGAGGGCAAATCTATTCGCACAGTTTTAACGTTTTAGTCGCGAGAATCGAGGGCGATGCGATCGCCCTTTGTTTTGCTGGGTAATTCAAATAAATCTCAGAGAAAACCCTGATATAGGCAATCAAGAAATGGCGATAGAATTGTAGTATAGATATGTAGAAATATTGTGTAAATTTCTGAAAGTCAATAAACTGAGGCGTATGGACTCTACAGGAATTAGTCGCACATGCCTAAGTAAGGTAGGTTGTTTAATCTCTTGTTAGACTGTTATAGTCACAGGGGAATAGGGTTAAGTTATGAGTACAATCTCACTTGATCGAGTCACCATCTTAGCGGTTGATGATAACCCAGAAAATCTCGGTCTCTTGCATCAGAAATTCTCGGCAATGTTGGCAACCTCGTCTCTTTAGAGCGAGGTGGA
>NZ_JAZBJZ010000053.1:0-31910 GCF_036349135.1 Tumidithrix elongata BACA0141 | reverse complement strand
GGATGATTCAAATCCTCCTAAAACGTCTTGCTTAACTTCTCAAACACTCTCTTAGGTCAAGATGTGAGTGGTATGGTAGTCACCGTACCTTGGCATCCCACTGCAAACACAGGCAGCAATTTCCCTACGAATGCCGTAAGACTCTGGGGCGGGGATGTAAACTGGCGAAGCGCTACAGCCTACGACGCCATACAGGCAGTTGTGGGTGGACTGAGGCAAGCGGGCACGCGCGAGGGGCTACAAAAAGTCTTAGCGAGTTCTAGCTTCTCTGTGGATGGAGCCACTGGCAAAATACAATTTCAACCCTCAGGCGATCGCTTGGGTGCGCCATTATTAGTCAAGATCGCTCCGGGCAATCGCTCTGGCACAGGCTTCGATTTTGTCTCTATTCCCAACCCTTAGCCCCAAATTTTAGTCCAGAATTTTAGTTTAGAAATGAACACCAAAAAATTAGGGATAGTTGATGAACAACTACCCCCAGAAAATATTGTTTGAATTTTTTTAGCTAGCAATATATTCCTGCATTCTCGCTTTACGCTTGCGCAGGCTGTCCATAGCTTGACGCTCTAATTGCCTTACTTGCTCTCGGCTTAGATCCATACGTTTGCTGATGCTGGCGAGGGACATTTCCTGTCCATCTTCCAGACCATAGCGCATGATCATCACCTGTCTTTGCTTGTCAGGCAACTCTTTCAACATATCGGCAATGCCATCCCGCAAGGACTCATTCACAGCATAGCGCTCGGGTGAATGGGTTTGATCCTCTAACAAGTCAGCTAGCTCCGTGTCTTGGTTGTCCCCAATTCTCAGGTCGAGAGATACGGGTTGTCGCGAAAGCGATAGACATTCACGTACCTGTTCGGGTTTAATTTCCAATATTTGCGCGACTTCAGCAGCAGTTGCGACGCGTCCTAATTCTTGCGAAAGTTGACGTTGCGCTTTTTTGATCTTGTTGAGTTTCTCGGTGATGTGAACGGGCAAACGAATCGTTCTAGCTTGCTGCGCGATCGCTCTGGTAATCGCTTGACGAATCCACCAGTAGGCATAGGTAGAGAACTTAAATCCTTTGGTCGGATCGAACTTATCTACAGCACGTTCCAGTCCCAAGGTTCCCTCTTGCACTAAGTCCAAAAGTTCGAGATTCCGCTTTTGGTATTTTTTGGCAACAGAAACCACAAGCCGCAGATTCGCTTCGATCATCTTGCGCTTGGCTCTAGTGCCTTGTTTCATCAGCTCTGTCAAGGCATCCGTTGACATACCGACGGCATCAGCCCATTCTGTTTCAGTTGGGAGGCGATCGCTCTTTTGAGACATCGTCTCTTGCGTGGTTACAACTTCCATCATTTGCTGCACTTGCTTCCCATAGATGATCTCCTCCTCATCTGTGAGCAACGGGATCTTGCCGATCTCGTGTAAGTATGTGCGTACCATGTCAGCAGATAGACCTAACTGCTTACTAGATTGCCTATCTGCTGTCTTTGGTGTGGATTGGGTCAGTCTTTGCTTCGGCATATGGTTTATTTCCACTGAACTCCTTTTTTCCAAATCCAGAAAAATGAGGCGTAATTGACTATGTGACTAAAGTTTTAGAGTTTAAAATCGATTTCAATAATTCGATCTTAAACTTTTGTAAACTTGAGCAGCTTATTTGCCAATTGTCTCAAGCTAATCGCGTAGAATGCTAGATCAGCCTTATTTAATTTATTCTTCTGGATTAAATATTATTACAGACAAACAAGAAAAGTCAAAGGGCGGATCGTACTACCTTTTTGTGATTTTGGGTAAGTATTTAGACTCATTCTGAGATATTTTCTTGGACGATTGAAACCAAACTGTGAAAACTAAACAAAAGTCATTAAGTTTAGATTGTGTAAAATTTGAATCATTCTCTTTACCTTCTACGTTGCATTCTTAGATTTGGATTTAGATTTTCCAGAATAAAAAGTAAGTGGTTTTCTAGTTAAAAGTTTGTGAACTATAGGACTTAAGACTGGATTGAATTGTTTCTTAAAAATAGAAAAGCTTGGAATTATATTAAATTATTCCCCAAATTCTTATTTTCATTTCACTCAACCGAATTTATAGCTACATAAAAAAGTTCGCTCACAAAACTTCCTTTATCGTTTTTACGGGTAAAGGGTAACAAGCTAAGCCATCATACAAGGCATCTCTTTGCGAATGCTTCGCCCTTACGAGAGATGTATCTTTAAAATTTACTAAACAGATTTGCGACTGTAGAAAGGTTCATAAAAGACGCAGTTGTAGATTTCTATAGTTTAAAATTTATGGCTGAGAATGCTGAGATTGACTGCTTTGTGATCTAGATCGGATTTACTATTGATGAGGTTGACGCGAACAAGTGATTCTGAGCATTTTCTTAGTATCAAGTTTGTGACAACATTTATTCATTCAGGTTCATTCAGGGAGAAATTTGTGGCACATTCTGTAACGTTGATTAGAGGAGACGGCATCGATCCAGTGGTAGCTCAAGCTACACAAACAGCAGTCGAAGCAACTGGTGTCGCAAAGGGTGTTGCGTTACTTGTGCAGGCCTGATACTGCCGATCGCTTACAAAAAGCGGTTGAGAATGTCATCGGCAAAGGAACTCATGTCACCTACGAGCTTGCTTCTGCGGATGTTACCTCCGTCGGTAAGCAGGAAATGGCCGAAGCGATCGCAGCTAAGCTAACCAAAAGTTAGTTTTCCTATACAACAGGCAAAATTTTGGCAAATTGCTAAATATTTAAGCCAGGGTGCGGGAACTTGCTGGGGGGTTATTCCGACAGAGTGAATATCATCAACACAATCAGAAAAAATCAACAGTAACTCACAGGTTCATTGTTATGTTTACTTTTAAGCAACCAATCAAATCACTAAGACCAGCTTTGATCTTGGGCACACTCTGCCTCTCAACCTTAGTGGGAACAGTAGCAATCACCTCAACCGTAGAAGCACAAAGAGGTCAGTCCTACGGATTGGGTATGAGCGGTAGTTCTGTACAAGGTGGAGCTATTCGCGGCGACCTACCGAGCGTGCTTTTATTAGTTCCCCCAGATGGCGCTCGCACCCTATCTGCTCGTCCTACCCTCTACTGGTACGTTTCCGCTAACGAGAATGAAAACCGGTCAGGCTTTAAGATGAGGCTTTATTTAAGGGAAAACCCAACTCAAGAGGCAAAAAATCTTTTTGACGTACAAGGAAGTGGAAAGGAAGTAGGTCTGTATAAATTCACGCTACCTAGCTCAGCACCTAGTCTAGTAGAAGGGAAGGTTCAACGCCTACAGTTACGCTGGAAAAGAGGACTTGATGATGTCAATTTAAATGCATTAGTTTTACTTGACAAAGATCCTAAAGTGGTCAAAGCATTGAGTGAATCCTCTTCGGGTTTGGAAAAAGCTCGTATTTTAGCTAAAGAGCGTTATTGGTATGATGCCTTAGATGCTTACAGCCAATGGATCGAAGCTCATCCCAAAGATGATGTGGCAATTAAAGAACGCAAAGCATTATTGACAGAGGGCTTAAACTTGAAGTCTAACGAGCAAGATCCAGAGAAAAAGAAAAAAGCAGACGAAAACATCCAAATGTTGCTCTGTAAGATTTCTCAAAGCTCAACGCCCCTACAGATAAAGCTGCCATAAGGTTCGATCGCCAAGAGAGCCGACGCTCGCTCAAAGTGCTGGGAGATCGCAGCTAAAGGTAGTACTAAGATGCGATCGAAGATGTTATGATTTCATCGAAATCAAGCACCAATAATGTCAGTTCGGGATAGGCTGAAACTGTGATTCTAGAGTTTTAACTTGAAGGTTATGACCTAGCAATCTTGCCTTAGGCAAGTTCAACATATCCCTTTAGACCAAATTTTGGTTAACTTACGTTACAGTGTCTCGGTTATTTTAACGTCTATGTCTAGACTCTCAAGGCAATTATATGGCAGATAAGTCAGGGAATTTTTTGGGTGGGTTTCTATTGGGGACACTTGTGGGAGGTGTACTAGGTTTAGTAATTGCCTCTAAGTTGAGTGAGTCTGAGCCCGATCCAGAAAGTCTTTCATCTGACACAACGGGTCAAGATCTAAAGCAGTCTAATGATGCTGCAACCAATGACATCGCAAGACGTAGCCTAGAGCAAAAAATTGCCCAACTCAATCAAGCGATCGATGCAGTAAGTCAAGAACTTGCTGAAGCTGAAGGAAACGGGCGTAGACAGTCTCTCGTGCGCTCCAATTCTGAAATAAATGATGCTTGAACTGGGGCAAACCGTAAATTTCTAGCCTAAACCTTCGCCAAATTTATTTTGTGTTTAAGATTTCCATGTCTAAAATTTCGAGACAGGGTTAGAATGTTTCCATCATACTGACCAAACAATTTTCTAGAAACTCCTATGGAAATGATCCTTAGTACGGCGCTTTCGTTTATTTCTATCTACCTAGCCCTCTTATTTATTCGCGTACTTTTGACTTGGTTCCCAAATGTAAGATGGGAAACTCAGCCTTTTGCTGCCCTCAGCCAAATCACGGATCCCTATTTAAATCTTTTTCGCTCGATTATTCCACCGCTCGGTGGCATAGATTTTTCTCCAATGCTCGCTTTTTTTGCATTAACCCTACTACAAAGAGCGTTGGCATCAGTACCTATCTATTAATATTTAGTAGGTAGTATCTAGAAAATCTGTAAATGACGAATATGTTAGATTTGAGCGGCAAAACAGCACTTGTGACTGGTATTGCCAACAATCGTTCGATCGCTTGGGGTATTGCACAAAAACTGCATGAGGCAGGGGCAAAGCTTGGGGTTACCTATTTACCCGACGATCGCGATCGCAACAAAGGCAAGGTTGGTGAACTGGTAGCCCCCTTTTCACCTTCCTTCTTGTTACCCTGTAATGTCCAAGACGACGCACAGGTTGATGGCTTGTTTGACGCTGTTGCACAAAAGTGGGAGAAACTGGACATCTTAGTTCACTGTTTGGCTTTTGCTAACAAAGATGAGCTCTCTGGAAACTTCACCGATATCTCTAGAGATGGGTTTAAGTTAGCCCTTGATGTCAGTGCCTATTCTTTGATTCAACTTTGCCGTGGCGCTAAGCCTTTAATGAAAGAGGGTGGTAGTGTAATTACACTGACCTATTTGGGTGGGGTGAAGGTCGTACCCAACTATAACGTTATGGGTACGGCAAAAGCAGCGCTAGAGATGAACGTGCGTTATCTTGCTGCTGACTTAGGGGCTTCCAATATTCGAGTCAATGGTATTTCGGCTGGGCCAATTCGGACATTGGCATCCGCAGCGATCGGAGACTTTCATAAGATGCTGCACCACTTTGAAGAAACAGCTCCATTAAAGCGTTTGGTCACTCAAGAAGAAGTTGGCAATACTGCGGCTTTTTTGGCAAGCGATCTGTCCAGCGCTATCACAGGGCAAATTATTTATGTTGACTGTGGTTATGAAGTGATGGGAGCCTAACTCAGCCGATTTCACCAGTCTTTGCAGGTCAGCAATTAGATAAGTTATCTAGCAAATATATCAACTTCCTGAATTCCCATGCAGACTGAAACTTTCAGTGAGCTATTTCCATTATTTGATGCAGCCGATGCCGAGACCCTAGAGTGGTTGTTGTCTGAGGCAGTTGAGCGCGACTATCCATCAGGACGAGCTGTCTTGATGGAAGACGCTTGGGGCAATGCGGTCTATTTCATCCTGTCAGGCTGGCTCAAGGTGCGATCTCTAAGAAATCAAGATGCTACAACCTTGGCAGTTTTGGGAAGGGGTGATTTTTTTGGAGAAATGGCGATTTTAGACGAATCTCCCCGCTCAACGGATGTAATTGCCTTTACCCCCGTAAGATTGCTGAGTATCCCTGCTCAACGGTTTATTCAGTTTTTATTTAAAGATTCGCAGCTACATCACCGCATGTTGCAATTAATGGTAAGAAGGCTACGCCGCACCAATCAACGGGCTCAGCTACGGCAGCAAGTGCCAGCTACACGCATTGCCAATGTGTTGATGGGGTTAGCGGAGTCCTATGGCAAAAAGACGGACGCAGGCATTGAAATGTTTAATCTCCCCATTAAAGATCTAGCCGATCTTTCTGAAGTCAGCGTTGACGACACCACTAAGGTGCTTGAAAAAATTATTGAGAAAGCTTGGATCCAAATCGATGCTAAAAACCAACTCCTCAATATCGTCAACCTCAAGCAAATGACCCAATTGGCAACGGTTAGGTAAGACGTAGTTCAAATCGTCAGCACAACCTTACCTGCGATCGAACCCTGCTCTAAAAGCCGATGGGCGGCAGCGGCTTCGGCAAGAGGAAACGATTGACTGACATGGACTTGTAATTTCCCTTCGTCAAATAGTCGCGCGCATTCAGCTAAGATCTGGGCTTGATGGCGCTGTAGATCGGTTAATCCTCGTAACATCGGAGTTAGCATCAGTTCGAGACTAATTCGCAAGTTGCGATCGCGGGCAATTTTCCATTTTGTTGTAGGGTCGGGCTCTAAAATCGTCACCAGATCGCCATAGATCTGTACGGCAGGAAACGTTTGCGCGAAGGTTGCACCGCCCACCGTATCAAAGGCAAGCTCCACCCCTTCCCCATCTGTCCAGTCGAGCGTGGCTTGGACAAAGTCCGTTTGCTTATAGAGAATTGCCTGATCTGCTCCCAGTTGGCGCACAAAGTCAGCCTTTGCCGCTGAACCAACTGTCGTACAAATACTAGCACCCTTGAGCGCTGCCAGTTGAATGGCGATATGACCGACACCACCTGCCCCAGCATGAACTAATACCTTGCGTCCTGCTTCTAATCTTCCTCTTTCGTAGAGAGCTTCCCAAGCTGTGATTAGGACGAGGGGTGAAGCTGCCGCCGCTTCAAACGATAGGGACGTAGGCTTAGGGGCAACCCAGCGTTCGTCAACGATCGCAAACTCGGCATAGGTTCCAGGATGTCCTCCCAGCCCGCCATGACAAAAGTAGACAGGATCTCCCACTTGAAAATGCTTGACGTCAGAGCCTACTGCTTCGACAATGCCCGCGCCATCACAACCCAAAATAGCCGGCATTTTTTCGGGATAGAACGTGCCTCTGCGCCGTAATTTCGTATCAATGGGATTTATCCCAGCCGCCTTGAGCCGAATCAGCAGATCTGTTGGGGTCTGAATGGTGGGTTGAGGAACCTCTGCCAGTTGTAAGACCTCTGGTTCACCCGCAGTTGTGAATAAGATTGCTTTCATATTTCATGCCTTTCTTGTTTCATAGCTTTCTTGCAGAGGGTTATACCCTTTGGCTTTGCCATGCTTCCTGAAAGTCTCGCACGACCCGATCCATACCGACAGACCGTGAGGCTTTAAATAACAAGCGATCGCCTGCTTTTACTTCTTGCAATAGCATTTGGGTAATTTCAGCATGGCTGTGACAGGTTGCCACAAATCCTGCCTGCCTGTCGGCTCCAGTGACAATGGCATCTGCTTCGCCATCTGACAGCACGATCAAGCGATCGATATTAAGATTGCGGACAACTTCGCCCACTTGCCGATGTAACTTTTCTGACATCTCGCCTAACTCTTTCATCGCCCCTAAAATTGCCCAACGCCGACGGGCTGGGGTATCGGCTAACAGACGTAGGGCAGCGATCGTTGCTTCGGGCGAAGCATTATAGGTCTCATCCAAAATAATCACATCATCAGTCAGGTGATGAATCTGAGCGCGACCAAAGGGCAAATCTAGCGCCCCAATTCCCTGCATCGTGGGTTGCCAGTCTAGTCCTAGTGCTTTAAGTACTGCCAAACCAGCGAGAAAATTCATGGCATTATGACGACCTGCTAAAGGCATCTCCCAAGTTTTTTCGTCAATCTGAAGCTTGCCACTCACCAATTCCCCCTTCACATCCCCGACATCCAAGCCATAGGTGAGCGTTTGCCCATGCCATACCTGTTTTGCGGTTGACAGGAGCAGTAAATCCGTGGCATTTAATACCGCAATTCCCTCTGCGGACATCTCAGCCAGTAGTTCGCATTTTGCCGAAGCGATCGCTTCTTGAGAACCCAGTCTACCGATGTGGGCAGTCCCGATATTGGTAATGACGCTCACGGTTGGATAGGCAACCTTGGCAAGCCGCGCGATTTCCCCTTTGCCGCGCATACCCATCTCTACAACCACAAATTGGTGCTGCTGCGGATCGATCGCCAATAACGTCTGGGCGACACCAATATCATTGTTATGGTTTGCCGTACTTTTGTGAACGCGTTTATCGGCTTGGGTGCAACAACCGAGCAAGGCACTAATCAGCTCTTTAGTCGTGGTTTTCCCTGCGGATCCTGTAACAGCGATTACTGGCAAATTTGTTTGCTGCCGCCACCATCTGGCTAAGTCTTGGTATGCCTTGAGCGTATCTGCCACAACTAGCATCGGTAAAGCGATCGGATCGACCTGTTGTTTTTGCCAATCTTCCCACCATTGCTTGCTCACTACTGCGGCAACTGCGCCTTGGGCGATCGCTTTGGACACAAAGCCATGACCGTCAAAATTTTCACCTGTTAAAGCCACAAAAAGCTCGTCTTGCTTGAGCTTTCGACTGTCGGTGCTAACCCCATTAAGTCTCGTACTTGGGTCTATATATACAGCAGTGGCTGCCATCGCAGCGGCAGCTTGGCTAATTGAACAGTTGCAGGTCATGTTTAACTACTTTTAGATCGATCGCTATTATCAAGCTTGAGATACCACATCGTTTGAAAACATTTCCCACAAAGCTCGAATATAGGGTCTAAATTCTTTAATATGCTCTTCGGAAAGGCGATCGCTAATTTCTTGTCCCACCAAACGCAACATATTTCGGATTAACTCCCAGCTAACCTGCAAAGGGGGATATAGCATCACACAGAGAGGGAATAACTCTTGTTGCAAGGAGGCATAGTTTCCTTCGAGCACACAGAGGCAAAGGTAAACCTGAAACATTTCTGTGTCTCTGAGGCTAGAGATTTTAATGGCGGCGGAGCTTAGTTCGCCACTATAGCAGCGATAGGTTGGATACATGGCAGCCACTTTATCACACACCGCTTTGGCGATTTCACTACTAATGGGCAATAACTGCCGCACAGCTAATAGTGCGGCCGAATTAAAGTCCGATTGGTTAGCAGCAGCCTCATAGGAACGTTGTAAAGGCATGTAAAGATGATCGTCAATCACCTTAAAGTAAGAGGCAACAACGGCTCGCTCCACAGGAGAAAGCAAATCTAAAAGTAACTGACCGCTATAGTGAAACTGCATACTCACAAAGCCAATAATTCTCGGATCGACAGAGGTGTACTTATGCCGAATCTTGCCAACATCTTGCGCGATCGCGACAGAAAGACGGCTGGGGGCAGGCAATTCTGTCGCGCTCTCTAGGGAAGTAGATGTATGTACAGTGCCTAGCATGAGTGAAACGGCACGGGTAGGAGCTTGCTCTGTATAAACACCTAGCGCCTTTTCAAACAGGAACCGAGAATCTACCGCAATTTGCCAAGGATCGATCAGTTCTGGATTAATCCGATGCCTTTGTACTTGCTGCGCCAAAAGTTCTTCGGTTTTTGCCCAAGCTTGGGCACTGGTAAAACGTAGCGCCTGTTGCAATTTTTCAACCGTTGCGGCTCTACCTTGGCTAGAAAGAACCACCTCTAGGTTTGAGGTGTCCGATGGAACCTCTTCTGTCGCAGGATCGACTAACAAGTCTTGAACGTACTTTTTCGCCCAGATTTGGGCTAAGGAATTGGTGGGTGAATCTATATCTAAAGCTAAATTTTGTTTTGCAAAAGGTTCGTCCGAAGAAGTAGTCATAGAAATCATTTTTTTATTAGATTTGACCGTCAAATTTATGGAAATTGATAAAAATATATAAATGGAAAAACATAGATAAATTAAGCATAAATGATATTAACCTCCTCATAATCACGAGCCGACTGATACTTCACAGATTTCTCAAGAGGTATTCCAGTATTTAGAGTTTCAACTACATTTACACCACGATCGCCCTTATCTAGCTAGAATAGGCATCTGGAAACGAGGTAGACAACATGGATGTAATTCCGGCGATTGATATTTTAGATGGACGCTGCGTGAGGCTATACCAAGGGGATTATGCTCGCTCAGAGGTATTTGGTGAAGACCCAGTAGAAATGGCACAGAACTGGTATAGCAAGGGAGCCAAGTATCTTCATGTTGTTGATTTAAACGGGGCAAAAGAGGGAGAACCTAAAAATCTCAAGGTGATTGAAGCGATCGCACGTTCTATTCCCATTCACGTCCAAGTTGGCGGAGGGCTTCGCGATCGCAATCAGATCATGGCAGTGCTTGGCGCAGGGGTGAGCCGCGTAATTTTAGGCACGATCGCCGTAGAACAGCCGCAGTTGGTTGCCGATATTTGTGCTGAATTTCCCGGACAAATTTTAGTGGGCATTGATGCCCGTGAAGGACGTGTCGCCACCCGAGGCTGGCTGACTACTTCGGAGGTGATTGCTGCCGATCTGGCGAAGCGAATGACTGATGTGGGCGTAGCAGGAATTATTTATACAGACATCCATCGCGATGGCACGATGCAGGGGCCTAACCTAGATGCCCTCAAACATTTAGCAGAGAGCGTGAACGTCCCCGTGATTGCTTCGGGTGGAATTAGTTCGATCGCTGATTTACTCAGCCTTTTGTCTTTAGAACCCTTAGGCGTATCCGCAGCCATTGTAGGTAAAGCCATTTACACGGGCGATATTCGCCTAGAAGAAGCTCTGAAGGCTGTCAGCAATGGCAGATGGCAGGACATACCCCCTGAAGTAGGAACGGCAATCGTTTAGTTATTTGTTAAAAGGGCTGTTAGCTGTTAGCGATTTCCTGAAAGCTGAATGCTGAAAGCTGAATGCTATTTTGAAGCGGTCAACAAACCAAATTTTACTAAGCCTCTGGCGTAGCCGCGTGACATCAGGCGTAAGGAGAGGGCAGCATTGACTGTGGATAGTCCAGACTGCAAAACCCCTAAAATTGACGCAGGTGTAAGTGCAGAATCAATTACAACATCCCAAAAAGGGGCTACCTCCTTTGACCAGTCTGCGGTTTGGATGTTTTGAAAGTTGAGGCTCTGGGCGATCGCTTCGTACTCAGGCAAGGAAATCACGTAGGGCAGGCAGTAAACATCGTAGATGCGCTGTAGGTGTGCCTTCTCGTCAACGGATAAAGGTTTATCCCGATCGGCGGGACGATGACACCAAGTAGCAAAAATTAGTCTGCCGTTGGGTTTAAGCACCCGATAACATTCTTGTAAAAACTTGGTTTTATCTGCCATATGCTCGCCACTTTCTAGCGACCAGATCAGATCGAATTGCCGATCGCCAAAGGGCATCGCCAACGCATCCGCCACTTGAAACTGGGTGCGATCGCTAAGTCCAAATTCCTTTGCTCTTTGGGTGGCTCTCTGGGCTTGCACGGGGCTGAGCGTAATTCCTGTTACCTTGGCATTCAGCTTATTGGCGAGATAGAGCGAACTACCACCAATGCCGCAGCCCACATCTAAGACCTGAATCGGCGATTCCCTATTTCCTTCGGAAACGCTTCGCGATCGGGATGCATCCTGCCGCGCTGAATTGCTGAAATCCTCTCCCAGATTTGCCCAAGTTAATAATTCTTCAATCAGATCGATCTGAGCCAGCCGACGATCTTTATTGCGACTAGTTTCGCCCGCTTGGTAGTAGCCGTGGTGCATGTGCTCTCCCCACACCTGTTCCCAAAGCAGAGAGGACTGATCATAAAACTGACGAATGCGATCGTTTAAAGTTGGCATTAATTTTGATATAAATTTGGGTATTCAGCCTGAATTTAGGTAGGGGCAGGCACTGGGGCTCTACTCCGATACTCTGGATAATCCGAACATTCAATCATAGACATTGGTCAACGATCGCTCTAGGATCGAGAATGCTGTGTTTAGGATAACGTATGACAATCTCCCCTGAGGCAATTAAGCAACTAAAACAAGAGGTCGGCATTGCGGCGGCACGACGAGTCAAGTCTGGAATGGTCGTTGGACTTGGTACTGGCTCAACCACAGCCTTTGCGATCGCTGAGTTAGGAGCAAGGCTGGCTGGGGGCGAGTTAAAGGATATTGTCGGCATCCCCACATCGTTTCAAGCCTCGGTATTAGGGAAAAAATATGGCATCCCCCTGAGAACGTTAGATGATGTCGATCGCATTGATATCGCGATCGATGGCGCAGATGAAGTTGACCCTGCAAAAACCTTGATCAAAGGTGGTGGTGCTGCCCATACCCGCGAAAAAGTGATCGATTCTCTAGCAGGATTGTTTATTGTCGTGGTTGATGAATCCAAGTTGGTGGACAAGCTCGGCTCTACCTTTGCCGTTCCTGTAGAAGTACTACCGATGGCGATCGCTCCTGTCACCAGAGCCGTAGAAAAGCTGGGTGGTAAGCCCGAATTGCGGATGGGGATTAAAAAAGACGGCCCCGTAATTACCGATCAGGGCAATATGGTTTTGGATGTCACCTTTGACAACATTCCTGATGCTGCTGAGCTAGAAAAAACGCTGAACAACATCCCTGGGGTGCTAGAAAATGGCTTATTTGTGGGTGTCGCCGATTTGATTTTGGTAGGCGAGTTTAAAGACGGCAATCCCATCATTCGGGAATTCTAAGGAGAATTTGTCTTGTCCCCCTTTTGTAAGGGGGATGCCCGATAGGGCAGGGGGATCGAACCCTTTGATTACAACAAGTTGACTTGCATTGTGCCGAAATCATTATGCCAAAATCATTGCTCCGAAATCATGTTATTGAATCCGCAACCAAATTTGCGTAACGATCGCGATCTTCTGTAGCCTAGAGTTTTAAGATTTTTTTATATGGCTACGATTTACAAATTACATCCGAGTTCGCCTCAATCGCGCACGATCGAGCAAATCAAGTCTGCGCTACAGCAGGGGGCTGTGATGCTTTACCCCACAGATACGGTTTATGCGATCGGTTGCGACATGACCTCTAAGTCTGCCGTGCAAAGGGTGCGACAGATTAAGCAACTCTCAAACAACAAGCCATTAACGTTTTTGTGCTCTTCCCTATCGAATATCGCTCAATATGCTCTGGTCAGTGATGCTTCGTACCGCATCATGAAAAGTTTAGTACCCGGAGCCTATACATTTATTTTGCCAGCCACCAAGTTAGTACCACGCCTCGTCATGGATCCCAAACGCAAAACTACAGGCATTCGCGTCCCCGATCATCTGGTGTCTCAGTTACTGATTGAAGCGATCGCCAACCCGATCATTTCTACATCAGCAAATTTGAGCGAAGATAGCAGCGAAGAAGATTTTGAAGACTCAGAGGACATTCCAAGTTTCGGTAAATTTAAATCGAATAAATCGAATAAATCTAAAAATGCTTGCGAATTGCCCCAAGCCGAGCTATTCGATCGCTTTGACAAGTTGGTCGATATCATCATCGATGATGGCTCAGAACCTAGCTATCAAGTTTCGACGATCGTAGACTTGACTGAAGATCGACCAAGGATTGTACGACAAGGTTTAGGACAGGTTCCTTTCCTTGAAGCCTAAGGGGTTTAAATCCTAAAAGCCCATTACTTTGGCAACGCTGGCAAGTTCGGGTGCTACGCCTTGATGAAATTTGGCACTGGCATTGGCGATCGCATTGTCAGGATCTTTTAACCCATTGCCCGTCAGCACGCACACAACCGTAGCGCCGTTGGGGATTTGGTCGCTTACTTTTAGCAACCCTGCCACAGAGGCAGCACTGGCAGGTTCGCAGAAAACACCTTCTTCGGCAGCGAGAAATGTATAGGCTTCAAGAATTTCAGTATCGGTAATGCTGTGAAATTCCCCACCACTCTCAGTGCGCACAGCATTGGCTTTGTCCCAGTTGGCAGGGTTACCAATTCTGATTGCCGAAGCGATCGTTTCAGGATGCTCGAACACTTCACCCGTCACCAGAGGTGCAGCTCCTGAAGACTGAAATCCCATCATACGGGGCAGTTTTTTGGCCTTGCCGATCGCGTGATACTGGTTGAACCCCATCCAGTAAGCAGAAATATTACCCGCATTTCCCATGGGGATGCACAACCAGTCGGGGGCATCGCCTAAAACCTCTACAACCTCAAACGCCGCTGTTTTCTGTCCTTCTAGACGGTAAGGGTTGAGCGAGTTAACCAAGGTAATCGGGTAGTGATCCGCCATTTGTCGAACGATCGTGAGCGCTTGATCGAAATTACCTTCCACAGCAATCACTTCTGCACCATAGATTAAAGCTTGGCTGAGTTTTCCTAGCGCGATTTTGCCATCGGGAATCAGTACAAATGCCTTGAGTCCGCCGCGTTTGGCATAGGCTGCTGCCGCCGCTGAGGTATTTCCCGTGCTGGCACAAATTACGGCTTTAGCACCCGCTTCTTTGGCCTTAGAAATCGCCATCGTCATGCCCCGATCCTTAAAGCTGCCTGTGGGGTTAAGCCCATCAAACTTTAGCAGCACCTTAACTTGACGACCCGTTTGGGAACTAATCTTTGCACTCAGCGCGATCGCTGGGATCAGAGGCGTATTGCCCTCATGCAAGGTCACAACTGGGGTTTTTTCGGTTACGGGCAAATAGTCGGCGTAACGGTGGATCAAACCAGGCCAGCCATGATGGGGAGCGCCATGTGGGAGAGAGCTAGGAGCAGGATGAAGGTCGGGACGAATAGAAATCACGCTGATGTTTAGATAAAACAGTTAATGAATTGCTAATGCTAGTTTAACGCCAACCCATTACATTCTCAGAATCGAAAAATTAATCTTGAAAAATTAATCACTTTTTCATGGTCGGCGACAAGCAAAGCTTTGGGAATAATCGCTCCGACTTAATAATGCTAGAGCTGAGTAAGCTATGATGGCAGATGTCTGAAAAATGTCTATAGCTAACAGTTTGGTTTAACCGCATATGGGTAAACAAAGTCGCCTGCTTGCCCTAGTTTTGGCGCTCGTGATCGGCGCAATCTATTGGATCGGTTCGCATCCCCCTAAGTTAGGGCTCGATCTGCGTGGAGGTGCTCAACTCACGCTCCAAGCAGAGCCAAAGCCAGAGGAGGGAATTCCTAAAATTACACCACGGATCATGGAAGCCGCTAAATACGTGGTGGAGCAGCGCATTAATGGTTTAGGTGTCGCCGAGGCCACCATTGTAGTCAGTGGTGAAACCCAGTTGTCTGTGCAGCTACCGGGCGTTGACAATCCAGCTCAAGCAGAACGGGTGCTCGGCAAAACCGCCCAATTAGATTTTCGCAAGCAACGACAAGGTACTGAAGGACAGTTTCGGGCAGAGCTGACAGTCCAAAAAGATTTGCAGATCAAGCAACAATATCTCAAAGCTAGCGCCGATCAAGCTGAGATCGCTGAGAATGAAGCGGCGATTAAGCGGAATAAAGAAGCCATTAGAGGTCTATTCGATCGCACAGGCTTGACGGGACAATATCTGAAGGATGCTGGCGCAGTCACAGGTCAATCTCAAGGTGCTTGGGACGTTGCCCTCACTTTCGATGATAAAGGCGGCGATTTGTTTGCCAAGACAACGGGTGAATTGGGTGGCACAGGTAGAAGCTTGGGAATCTTTTTAGATGACGAACTGATTAGCTACCCTAGCGTGGGCGTTGAATTTCAAGGTAAAGGTATCACAGGCAACCATGCTGTGATTACTGGAAGTAAAAATCTAGAAGGAGCGACTGAACTGGCGCTTCAACTACGAGCGGGAGCTTTACCCGTACCTGTGAAACTCGTGGAGAACCGCACGGTTGGCGCCACATTAGGTGCAGACAGCGTCCAAAGCAGTATCTATGCGGGTGTTGCTGGACTAGTTTTGGTGCTGGTGTTTATGGTTGCCTACTACAAATTGCTAGGGGTTGTGGCAGATGTGGCTCTGTTGGTCTATGCCGTGATTACCTACGCTGCATTTAGTGTTTTAGGCGTAGTCCTCACTTTACCTGGTATTGCTGGCTTCATTCTCAGTATTGGGATTGCTGTCGATGCCAACGTCTTAATTTTCGAGCGGATTCGGGAAGAGCTGCGATCGGGGCGGAGCTTATACAAATCCGTAGAGGCTGGATTTAATCGCGCTTGGGCAAGTATTTTGGATGGTCACGTCACCACGATTATCTCTTGTGTAGCCCTGTTTTGGCTCGGCTCTGGTCTAGTTAAGGGATTTGCTGTGACGTTAGGGTTAGGCGTAGCGGTGAGTTTATTTACAGCAGTAACCTGTAGCCGATCGCTTCTACTAACCGTGATTACCTATCCGAATCTGCGGAAGCCGAGTTTTTATGGCGTGAGAGCGATCGGTAAGCCCAATAATTATGGTGTTAGTTCCGCCCAAGCCGAAATCACAGTTCCATCCGAAGCTGTCGAAAATGATGCAGCCGACGAGAGCGATCGCTCGGCAAATGACAAAACAAAAGGTGCAACGCTTTAAGATTGACTCTGAGATTAGCTCTGAGGGTATTTCTGCGGTTATCAATGCAAGAGGTTATCGATGAAATTAGACGTAATTAAACATAGTCGCCTGTATCTCTCTCTGTCAGGATTGTTTATCTTGGCGGGTATCATTGCCATGTTTGTCTCTTGGCAACAGATCGGGTTACCTTTGCGCCCAGCCATTGACTTTACGGGGGGGACGCGACTCACCCTTGAGTTAGATTGTGGCGATACCACGAAACCTGCGGGGAATCCAGCAGCAAATACCTGTAGCAAGCTGGTTGACATTGTGGCTGTGCGCCAAGCGATCGCAGCGAAAGGCTATACCAATAGCGTTGTGCAGCAACTCGATAACGGTCGTGGCGTGATCGTGCAAACGGGCGATCTAGAAGTCGAAAAGCGGACAGAATTACAAACCCTACTAGAAAGCATCCTAAAAGGATTTGGGCAGATCGATCCTAAAAAATCGCAGATTGAAAGAGTGGGGCCCGCGATCGGCAATCAGCTTCTCACCTCTGGCTTGCAGGCACTGGGAATCTCTTTCCTAGGAATCGCTATCTACCTAGGATTTCGTTTTCAGGCAGACTATGCCATTTTTGCCGTGATTGCCTTGTTCCACGATATTTTTGTCACCGTGGGTATTTTTTCTATTCTGGGCTTAACCATGGGTGTGGAAGTCGATAGCTTGTTTATCGTGGCAATGCTGACCGTTTGCGGCTTCTCGGTCAATGACACCGTAATTATCTACGACCGCATCCGCGAAAATCTCAAAATCCAAGGCAGAGACCATGACTTTAACGATCTAGTTAACCTATCCGTAAATCAAACTTTAGCGCGTTCGATCAATACAACCTTGACGGCAACGCTGCCGCTCATCGCGATCTTTATCTTTGGCGGTGCGACCCTCAAGTACTTCTCGCTTGCTTTAATTATCGGATTCCTCTCTGGAGCCTATTCCAGCATTTTTAACGCCAGTATCTTATTGGCATGGTGGCGCAATCGCAATAACAAAACCAATCAGACTCCTAGCGTAGGCACGAACGCTGTATAACGAACTCATGCAGTTTGAAGATGAGCAAGAAATTTTAGAACGCCAAATTGAATCTCAAGTCGAACGGCTTATTGACGTCCAAACTTGGGGACGATGGCTATTTAACCTATGCTTATGGCTGACAATTGGAGCCGCAAGTATTTGGAGCCTACGTTTTGATATTGCCATCTGGATTGAATATTTCACTTGGGCGGCAGTACGCTCTAGTATGCAATCCCATCGTTTAGCTTTTTTAGGGATAACTTTTTGCGTTGCCATGACCCTCGCGACGTTAGTTTGGCAAAGCTCGCAAATTCTTTGGGGAATTAGTAAACGCGAGAAGCGATCGCTGATCCGACAGGTGCAAAAAATTCAGCAGCAAGGCAAAGCTCACCCCCTCTGGCGTTGGGTATGTAAGGATAAAGCTAAGTAAGGAGAATCACATGTCTACTCTAATTCAGCAATCCATAGAAACCTTAGAAATTGAAGTTCCCGAAAAAAAAGTCTGGACTGATGAAGCATTCATGGCACTTCCCGATGATGGACATCGCTATGAAATTGTGAACGGAGAATTGATTGACATGGGAAACTCTGGCGCATTACACGGCTATATTTGCAGCACACTGATGATTTTGTTAGGTGGGTATGTTCGACTGCAATATCTTGGAGCCATGTTTGATTCCAGCACCGCGTTCAAAATGAAAAATGGTAATAAACGCTCTCCTGACATTGCTTTTTTTGCCAAAGCACGTCTACAAGGTATGACAGAGCTACCCTCTGGTTTCTTAGAAGGTGCACCCGATCTTGCTGTTGAAGTGCTGTCTCCTAGCAATACCGTTGAAGAAATTGATGACAAAATCAGAGAATATTTTGAGAATGGTTCGCGCCTAGTTTGGGTGGTTAGTCCAACACAGCACTACGTGATGGTCTACCGTTCCGCTCAAGAACCCGATCGCTTGCTCAAATCGGTAGATTCACTGGATGGTGAAGATGTTATTCCTGGTTTTTCGTACCCTATTAGTAGTCTTTTTCAACCCCTCTCATTCTAAAAATTTGGATTGAGGTATTGTACGTAATTGGGAAATAAACGATGGCTGCGATCAAGGTTCTGCATTTATCAGATATCCATCTGGGAAGTACGACCCATGGGCGGGTAAATCCCAAGACGGGACTAAATACGCGCTTTGAGGATTTTGTCAAAGCCTTAACCCTCTGCATCGATCGCGCCATTCACGAACCTGCGGATTTGGTCTTATTTGGTGGGGATGCTTTTCCAGATGCTACGCCGCCGCCGCTCGTGCAGCAGGCATTCGCAAGGCAGTTTCGGCGTCTTGCCGATGCCAACATTCCTACAGTGTTGTTGGTGGGAAACCACGATCAGCATTCGCAAGGACAGGGAGGCGCGAGTCTGGCGATTTATCGAAGTTTGGCAGTGCCGGGGTTTATCGTCGGCGATCGCATTGAGACCCATCTCATCTCCACAGAGGCAGGAGCAATTCAAATTATTACGCTGCCTTGGTTGACGCGATCGGCGTTACTCACCCGTCAAGAAACAGACGGGTTATCAATGACTGAAGTTGGGAAGTTACTAATCGATCGCCTCACGGTAGTTTTAGAAGCCGAAATTCGCCAACTCGATCCCAAGCTACCGACAATTCTCTTGGCGCATCTGATGGTTGACTCGGCTACCTATGGCTCAGAGCGGTTTCTAGCAGCAGGAAAAGGATTTACAATTCCGCTCTCTTTATTGGCAAAAGATGCCTTTGACTATGTTGCCCTAGGACATGTCCATCGCCATCAAGTGCTTTGCCAACATCCTTTAGTGGTTTATCCGGGCAGCATTGAGCGCGTAGACTTTGGCGAAGAAAAAGAAGAAAAAGGATATTGCTGGCTCGAAGTAGACAAGGGAGAAACCAAGTTTGAGTTTTGTCCCTTACCCGCACGACCATTTCGGACGATAGAGATCGATGTTACTGACAGCGAAAAACCGCAAGCTCTTTTGCTGAAAGCGATCGCCACCAGTCAAATCACCGATGCCGTGGTGCGGCTGATCTACCAAGCCAAACCCGAACAGTTGAGCCAAATTGACGATCGGGAATTGCATCAAGCATTAGCCCCTGCCCATAACTACGCGATCGCCCCCGAAGTCATTAACCAATCAACGCGTACCCGTGCGGCTGAGTTAAACACGGTTGAAGCCCTCGACCCGATCGCCGCACTCAGAGCCTACCTCAGTACGCGCGAAGATTTAAAAAACTGCGAAGTCGATCTACTGATTGCAGCCAGAGAACTTCTAGGAGAAGTTGGCGGGGAAATGGATGGGGCAGATGAGAATGCTCCCGAGTTGTCTAAAACTCAGGAGATCCCTACCCAGCAACTAACCATGTTTTAGCGTTGGGCTTTAGAACTAGATACGATTCAAGCAAAAACTACTTTTTCGCTTTTCCAGTTGCTTTTTCAGAGACAGTCTCAACTTCAGTGTCAGTGGACTGTGCGGGTGTCTCATCAACAGCATCGGGTAGCTCTACTTCTGCTTGAGGAAGCGCTTCAGGGTTTGAGGGCTCTACCTTGGTGGGTGCAGGTTCGGCAAGAGAACCATTTAGTGCTTGGTCGAGAACGATACGAGCTTGCTCTGCCTGCGATCGCGCATCCAAATAACGCAAATTAAATTGGGCAAAATTCTTTAAAACCTTAAAGCCTTCTTTGAGGCTGTTGATTTCCTCTTCGCTGACGGGGGCATCACTAAATAGAATATCGACTTGGGCGCGGATCTTCATTGCTTCAGTGCGAAGCTCTTGTACCTTAATTTTGAGCGTAGCCAAGTTGTTTAACAACTGTACAGCTTGCGTTACGGCATCATCTTGATCGCTGGTGACTGTCATGGCTGGCTCCTTTACTTCAATAAATTGCTGAGGACTAAACCCATCAGCCAAATCTGTGTCTAACTTTCCCTCATCCATGAGTTCAATCAGTTGCGCCATCGCTTTTTCGCGGGCTTTAAGAGAGTCCCTACCAGAAACAGTGAGAATAACTTCAGGACTTTGAGCGAGCGTATATTGAACCATTTTGAAACCGCTATGCGTGAATTACTTTGATGCGTAAGGATCTTAACAATTTTTGGGCGAGATTTTCACTTAATCATCGAAGCCCCAAAGCTGTGGATTAAGGATAAATCGGCAAACCAGCCCAGTCCCAAACCAAGCGCCGATAAGATTGCCAAGGTAAAAAAGCTGACAACTTTATTGTTGGTAAAGGCTTGCAACTCGACCCGTGCCACATACATCAACATCGCCCACACCACGGAAATTCCGATTGACAAAAAAAGGATCTGCGTCTGCTTGAGAAAAACAAGGAGAATCGCTGCCAAAGCCCAAGCGATCGCCAAAATCCATGCCGTAGCGAAAGCAAGAGACCCCGATCCAATCCAAATGCGCCAGTCTGCACCATGAATCGAAAGCAACCAACCAAATGCTGCATAGCTAACTAATAGCAACAATACAGAGAGTGCGGGTATTTTCTTGATAAAGTTCATAACTTATCCGCCAAATTTTATGTAGAGTCAGGTGGATCTATGAGTGAGAGCAATTATATCAATTCATTTGCTTTTGCATCATGCCGATCGCTGTAGCACCAACAATTCGCTGCAAATAAAGATAGCTACGAGTTTTAAAACAGGTAAAGCCCATACGTTCGTATAACCTGCGGGCACTAGAGTTGGCAGCAGCAACATCGAGTCTAATCCGATCGAACTGGTTCTGTCGGGCAAATTCAAAAATCTCTTGCAACAAAAATGTGCCAATGCCCTGCCCACGAGCTGAATCTTTAACGATGAGTGCGTCTAGAAACAACTCACCCTGTCTGACGCGATGCTTAAACGAGGTATATAGAAAGAAACTGAGCGTTCCTTTGATCGTCCCTAATTCTTCGGTAAAAATAGAGAGATTAAACTGTAAAAAGCTGCGATCATCATAGCGCAAGCCTGCCAGCCCCACAAATCGATCTTGACAAAGCGCCACCATCGTCAGCTCGGGGTCGATCGCTTTGCGAAAAATAGCTACAGCACTTTCTTTAGAGCCAAACAACGGCTGAATTTTTTGACCAAATGCCTCGTAAAACATCTCGGCTGCTTCAGCCCGCAAAGGCTCTGGCAACCCCAACCCGATTTCTAAGTCTTCAGGAATATTCACGTCTTGTGCTATCACGTATCAGAAATTTATCAAATAAAAACTAAAGGCAGCATGGCATGAACCACGCTACCTCTAATTTTTCCCAAGATTAACAATTTACAGATCGTGCAGCTACGTTAAAGTCAGCGCACAGTTAGCATTAGTAGCGAGGAGTGTTAGGCTTGTGCACGATAAAGCTCAATACTTGGCACTGCTTGATGTTGTCAAAACCAACAACACGGATGTAGCTACCAGGATAGCTAGAACGGCAAGCTTGAACTTCGCTTAAAACTTCTTGAGGAGTTTTGGCGTTAAACATAGGCAGCTTCCACAGAGTCCAGTAGTGGACAGCAGGGTCAGAGTTTTCGTTAAACTCGATCGCTGGGTAGAAACCTTGCTTGAGGGAGTACTCGATCTGACGAGTGATTTGAGCATCGCTCAAGGGTGGCAAGTAGGAAAGCGTTTCGTAACGACGCTCTTTAGGTAAAGTTTGCATTATTTTCTCGTGATTACAGTGATGAATAGAACGAAATTAGGTGGTTGTGCGATCGCTATCAGAATCTAACTCTTCATTGGAATCGCTGGTTGAATCGCTATCTAAATTAGTTGCTAGATCCTCGCATTCCGCATACCCCTGGGTCGCCTGAACGCTCATGATGCGTTCGAGGTGCTGACACCGATGCTGCATATTTGATTGTTGGATCCCCGTTCGAGTCATCTCAGGCAAGAAATCTAAAATTTCATTGGCGAGATGTTCTCTAACGGTCATCACTCGAAAAGCTAACTCTTGGTGAACTTCAAGCAATTCTTGAATGTAGAGATCGCCATTTTGAATTTTCTCGCGCGATGAGAATTGGTTGAACCAGTGAGCTTTTAACAAATCTGTTTCTTGCAACTGCTCAGAAACCGTCTTCACAGCTTCATAGGTCAGATAGTTTATGAGCATACTCG
This sequence comes from Tumidithrix elongata BACA0141, assembly GCF_036349135.1. NCBI lineage: Bacteria > Bacillati > Cyanobacteriota > Cyanophyceae > Pseudanabaenales > Pseudanabaenaceae > Tumidithrix > Tumidithrix elongata. Next base: position 9,302 of record NZ_JAZBJZ010000053.1, on the reverse strand, counting down.
CTGTGGACTTGGTAGTGCGCTTGATATTCATAGGCTTGATCGACCAAGAGTGAAAGGTTAGGGCTATTGATAAAATAAGTATTTATACTAACAGACCCTAACCTAAGCCCATCGATTAGAGGGTATCCATTGCTTCAAATTCAAACTTGATCTCTTTCCAGAGTTCTAGAGCTACAGCCAACTCAGGTGACCAACGGCCAGCTTCGCGGAGAACATCTCCACCTTCACGCCATAGGTTACGACCTTCGTTACGTGCTTGGATACAAGCTTCCAAAGCAACGCGGTTAGCTGCTGCACCAGGAGCTGCACCCCATGGGTGACCTAGTGTGCCACCACCAAACTGCAAGCAGGAGTCATCACCAAAGATGGCAACGAGTGCTGGCATGTGCCATACGTGGATACCACCCGAAGCCACAGGCATCGTACCAGGCATAGAAGCCCAGTCTTGGGTAAAGTAGATACCACGAGAGCGATCTTGCTCGATATGATCTTCACGCATGAGGTCAACAAAGCCCATGGTGATTTCCTTTTCACCTTCGAGTTTACCCACAACCGTACCAGAGTGTAGGTGGTCGCCACCAGACATACGTAGGCACTTAGCAAGTACGCGGAAGTGAATCCCGTGAGTTTTTTGACGGTCGATAACAGCGTGCATAGCACGGTGAATGTGAAGCAATACACCGTTACGACGGCACCACTTCGAGAGGGTTGTGTTAGCAGTAAAACCACCGGTTAGGAAGTCATGCATGATGATCGGTGTGCCGATTTCTTTCGCAAAATCAGCACGTTCGAGCATTTGTTCGCAGGTAGGAGCGGTAACGTTGAGGTAGTGACCTTTAACTTCACCGGTTTCAGCCTGTGCCTTTTCGATCGCTTCTTGAACGAAGAGGAAACGATCGCGCCAGCGCATGAAAGGCTGAGAGTTGATGTTTTCGTCGTCTTTGGTGAAGTCTAGACCGCCACGCAAGCACTCATACACGGCACGACCGTAGTTCTTTGCAGACAAACCGAGCTTTGGTTTGATCGTGCAACCGAGGAGAGGACGACCGTATTTGTTTAACTTGTCGCGCTCAACTTGAATCCCGTGAGGAGGTCCTTCGAACGTCTTGAGGTAAGCAATGGGAACGCGAATATCTTCTAAACGCAAAGAACGTAGGGCTTTGAAACCAAATACGTTACCCACCAATGAAGTCAATAGGTTGGTTACAGAGCCTTCTTCGAACAAGTCGAGAGGATAAGCGATGTAAGCGATAAATTGGTTGTCTTCGTTGGGAACGGATTCCACATCATAGCAACGACCTTTGTAGCGATCGAGGTCGGTCAACAAATCTGTCCATACAGTTGTCCAAGTACCTGTCGAAGATTCTGCGGCAACAGCTGCTGCAGCTTCTTCAGGAGGCACGCCTGGCTGAGGACTGAAGCGGAATGCTGCCAGAATATCTGTATCTCTGGGGGTGTAATCGGGAGTATAGTACTTTAATTTGTAATCTTGAACGCCCGCTTGGTACCCAGATTTAGACTGAGTTTGTGTTTGCGAGTAAGACATTTGGGTCTCCTTAAGAGGTTAGATAAACAATGGCTTTGTAAAACTTGGGCAGCCTTAGGCAGCACTGACACAAGCAAGTGATAGGTCGAATTTAGATTTTTATTTCTGGTTTGGTGTAATTTTTTTAGATTTGCACTGACAGCTTTTAAGACTAAGCAGATCTCTATAGTCTTTTAAAAGACTTTCAAGTTATCTAAGGTCAGCAAGGCATCCATAAGGCCGTGTGATTTGAGTAGTTTTGCAATTTGCTACCCTGACTCACCACCATACTTGTGTCTTGAACTACTGCATCTTGAACTGTATTTTGAGCAAACAAAACCATTTGCTAAATTTTAAGTCTGATTTTACCAGTCTGTTTTAACCAACCAATCAGATTTTCTAAATCCGAGCCGATGGATAGAACTTGTACAGGTTGATCCTAGTAAGTAAGGGAACCAATTAAATTCTGATCGATGCTTTTAATTTAAACATAGAATGAGCGATCGTTACGTTAGTTATCTTTGCGAATTCTTTGGCTAAATTGACAAGAGATTATGACGAAATTCCATAGAGCGATCCGACATATCCAATCACCTGAAATCTTTACCCAGAAAGGACACTAATGTATTTGAGGTCTACTAGACCCTAAAGAAATTCTAAGTAGATTTACCTACAAATTGGCATTTTAGGAAGGTTTATTTGTACAAAAATGAGGCAATGAAATAATTTATATGTCACATAAACAGAACTGAACAAACAGTTGTTAAAGAGGTTTAATATTTTGTTAGTAAGTACAACTAATCTTAAATATAAGTAACATTGCAATTTCTTGGGTTTGAGAAATTGTGCCATTCTTGCTAACAGAATTAATCGCCTACCACACTTTGTTCATTGCACATGGAGAAAGGAAGAAGTCTAATGAATAGACAAGAATGCATAGTCAAAAGTCTATGTATTCTTGAGCAACGAAATCTGCCTAAGACTGAGTAGCTTTCTATACATGTGAAGCTCTCATAGTCAGGAAGAGTATGGGCAAAATGTCACAATCTCGTCAAAGGTCAGGCAAAAGCCTTTCCCTTAATTATGATTCCTCCCGTTTTCGTCAGTTCTTCGCTTCTCTTTTCTTTCTTCCACTTGCCAATATTCCATTCTGTATGATTTAAGGGAGGTATCCTCACACCCACGCATCCTTATTCTCAAATCGTACTGTCAGACCTCAAGTTAGATCTTCACAAATATTCTGCAATTCCTTCATTCTTCTTCTACTTAAATTTTGCTTACGATCGCACAGCATTGCTCCTGTCAAAACTCATCACCCAAATTCATCAATGGTGAAGCAGCTCTGTTAAGTTTGTGTGGCTAACAATACTAATAAAATTAGAATTTGCGGTAGGATGTGGTAAAAATATGCCCAACTAAAATTTCTCGCAACATAATTTAGTGGTTTCCAAATCTTGGTGAAATCTCTGAGGTGTTGAGATCGAAGCCTAAGCCTTGGCGGGTAAGTTAAAGTATCTTGTTCTAAATTTCAAGGCACAGAAACAGATGGTGCAACAGCCCAAAACATTCCGCATCGATCGCGGTATTGGTCAATATGATTTTAATGACTACTATGCTGTTTTGGGGCTCCCTGTTACGGCAACCGCTGGGTTGGTGCGTAAACGCTATTTAACCATCGCCAAAAACCTACATCCTGACATTTTTGGGCGATCGCCCGACGAAAAAGTAATTGCAGGTCAATATTTATCTAAACTGGTCAACCCTGCCTACAACGTTTTAAATCAAGAGCGCGAGCGCACAGAATATTCAGCGATTCTCAAGTTACTAGCAAAGCGATTGATGAAACGCAACCAAAAGTTTGTTCCACAGTCTGAGGTTGCTAAAAAACTCTTGCAGATCTCGAATGTTTCTAGTTACGAGCAGGCAGTACAAGATATTGCCAAAATTCAATACGAGCAGCTCGATAAAATCTTAGAATATACAGCCCAGCTCAGCGAACTCAACCTAGTTTATGTCTTACTCCAAGAAGGGTACAAACCCTTTACTTCCGAAGAAGTAGCTAAATCTTCTTCAATGAATGGAGACACAACGACAATTCAGCCACCTAGCTACACATCTAAAAACTACACCTCTAGTTCTAGTAGTAGTGGCTCTAGCTATCGTCAGACTAGCGGTACAAACGCAAGCTACCCAAATACAGGCAATACGACTAGCTTCACTCAGTCTAAGTCAACACAATCAGGTTCAACCCAGTCACGACCAACTGGAGCATCTCAATCTAATTCTTCGCAGTACCGTGCTAGCCAAGATACAGCAGACGCAGCATCGAATAGTGGAAGCAGTTCAATTCAACAGAATATTAGACAAGCTGAACTCTTTATTGCCCAAAAAGAATGGTCTTCTGCTTTAAAAGAGCTTCGTAGTGCTATCCAAATTGATTGTAACAATAGTAAATGTCATGCGCTCTTGGGTGTAGTTTATGTAAATCAAAAGCTTGCTGGCATGGCAAAAGTTAGTTTTCAGCAAGCACTCAAGTTAAACCCGCAAGAACCGATCGCGCTCAAGTATATGAGTCAGTTAGGTAGCAAAGATTCATCTTCACAATCTACAACGCAGGCAAATGCCAATACAAACAAGAAAGATTCAAATAAAAAAGGTGGTTTTTTTGGCTGGCTGGGTGGACAGTAGCAACAACTAAACGCATAGCAATGGACTTTCGCTGACACTACCTATTCTAGGAGGTTCAAGCATGCATCTCGTAGATTTCCCGCTATTCTTCCTCTTCGCCACAGAACGGCAGGAATCTTCAGGTTCGGGAATTGCTTCACTTAGAATCCATATTTTCGGTAATTTTTGTGTAACTTGTGAGCAGGTTGTGGGTAACTTTTATATAACCCATAGGGGTTGCAATTTTACTAACAAAGCTCTGTAATAGATTCATCTAGTGTAAATAAACTGAAACTTCACTTAAGATATATCTACTCGCATCAAAATATTCAAAATACTTTTAGATAGATAGGAAGTTCGCCATGGTAAACCAATCACTGGCTTTTAAGGTTAATTTAGGAATTGGTAAATATAGCTCAGGCGATCACTATGCAGTACTGGGTTTACCCGTTCATGCGGAGGCTTCTCAAATCCGTAAGCGTTATTTCAATATTGCCAAAATCTTACATCCTGATGTCTATGGAAAGTCGCCACAGGAAAGCGATCGCGCTTGCACTTACCTCGCTAAATTAGTCAGTCCTGCCTATAACACGCTCATGCAAGAGCGCGAACGCGTTGAATATCAAGCGCTACTAAAGCTTATTGCCAAACGGTTGATGAAAAGAGGTGAGGGGCTAGAACCACAGTCAGATGTTGCGCGTTTGCTCGCTACTGCCCCAAACGATCTGAACTATGAGAAAGCTGTGCGATCGCTTGCTGAGATGCAGTATCAATCTCTCGATAAAGCCCTAGACTATACTGGGCAACTGAGCGAATTAAACCTTGTCTATGTTTTAGCTCAATCTGGGTATAAACCCTTTGCTTCACCAATCATTGCTGTTAGCAGTCCGACTGTAGGTAGCTCGATCAAAACCTCAACCTCTTCTACTAGCGATAGTTCGGTTCTTAAAACCAATTCTTTCCAACATTCCGCTTATAAGCCACCTACTTCTTCCTATCGTTCTTCAGAGCCTGAAGTGAAAGCATCAGGAAATAGTCAAAGTAGCAATAGCAGTCAAGCGAAAAGCCAAATTCATCTAGCAGAACAATATATCGAGCAAAAGCAATGGGCTTTTGCACTCAAAGAATTGCGGGCTGTTCTACAGCTTGACCCAAGCTCCAGTAAGTGTCACGCCTTGCTCGGTCTGGTGTATGTAAAGCAAAACTTAAACAGCATGGCAAAAGTCAGTTTTCAGCAGGCACTTAAACTTAACCCACAAGAGCCGCTAGCATTGCAATATCTCAAACAACTTAACCTGGCCAAAGACGCCGACGCCAAAGCACAAAAGCCACAGAAAGGTGGTTTCTTTGGTTGGCTTGGAGGCGGCTCGTAAGTAGTAGAAAAAATTCCTGAAATCACACAAAATACCTGTACATACCTCAAACAAATCACGCTATTGTTTCTAGAATTTTAGGGTTAGGATATGTAAATCGTTGTTAACAGCTTTTGGTCATGACAGAAGGGCAACTGGCAAGCTCGCCAATCGTTATTCGGATTGATCGAGGGATTAGTCAGTTTAATCATGACTACTATGCGGCTTTGGGCGTTCCCATTACAGCGGACGTTAACCTAATCCGCCATATGTATATAGACATCGCCAAGATTTTGCATCCTGACGTTTATGGTCGCCCTCTGCAAGAAAAAGAAATTGCCACGCAGTACCTAGCAAAAATGGTGAATCCTGCCTATGACATACTCATGCAGGAAAGAGAACGAGAAGCTTACCGAGCCATCTTTAAACTGTTGGCAAAGCGTCTCATGCAAAAAGTTCGTAATATTGGCATAAAATCTGCGATCGCGAAACAATTGTTGCTTAATCCCAACGAAGCAGCCTACGAAAAATTTGTTTTTGCCGTTGCCGATCGTCAGTACAAATCCCTAGACAAAATCTTGGAATATACTGCTCAGTTGAGCGAGCTTAATCTAGTTTATATTTTGTACAGAGAGGGTTATCGGTTCAGCGATCCAGACTTTTCTAGCGTTCTAACCTACGCCAACCCTAAAAATCGAGTTAGTGATAGCAGTAATAGCGACGACGATCAAACAATCTTTCAAACGGGCGATGAAACGATCGTTCAAACCTCCCCTATCAAGCCACCTGCAAAAGAGAAAACAACTTCACAGATTTCCCAAGCCAAACCACCAGCTAACGCTCAGACGAAACAATCTACCTATAACCAAAACCTGAGCCGAACTTACAGTCCTCCCCCTCAACCAGCATCCAATCAAGACGAAACTTTTATTCAGTCGCGAGAACAATTTCCGCTAAATCCACAGTCTGATGTAAGTTTTGCGACCCGTGTGGCTATGGCAGAAGAATATATGAGCCAAAAGCAATGGTTGCAGGCACTGCGGGAACTTCGCATCGCCATTCAGCTTAATAACCAAGATAGTAAATGTATGGCAATGTTAGGGGTTGTCTATAAAAATATCAACCAACCCAGCATGGCAAAGGTTAGCTTTCAGCAAGCACTGAAGTTGAACCCCAAAGAGCCTTTAGCCTTACAGTATATGAGTAGCCTGAATAAAGGCAGTACGACAAACTCTAAAACTGAGCCTAAAAAAGCCGACGCCCCAAAAGGTTGGTTTTTTGGATTGTTAGGTCTGCGTACGCCCGATCGAAAAGATCGCAAGTAAAGATCCTTAGCTTGAAGAATCAATTGGTGGCGAAATCGATCTAGGATTCTTGTGTAAAGCGTAACAAAAACACATGGTGCATCAGCTTCCGATCGGAGCCAAAGATTTATTGCCGCTAGATGTCGCTCAAAAGCGGTGGATTGAGAGTCGTTTGCAAAACGTATTTCAATCATGGGGTTATCAGAGAATCATCACACCAACCCTCGAACGACTAGAGACATTGACAGCAGGCGGTACTGTACAGCCAGAGTCCGTAATTCAACTCTATGGTAGTGGGATGGATGTTTTGGGACTCAGACCCGAACTCACCGCATCGATCGCCCGTGCCTATGCTGCCCGTTTAAGTAGAGAAGTCACAAATTGCCCCCAAAGGCTCTATTACAGTGCCAATGTCTTTCGTCGCAAAAGTGAGTCAGGCTCACCATTATTGGCGAGTCTGCAAGAGTATTACCAATCAGGTGTGGAGTTACTGGGTGGCGCAGGCTTACTGGCTGACGGTGAGATTTTGTTGCTCTTAGCTGAGTGTCTCAAGCAGGTTGAACTGACCAATTGGCAGGTGATTCTAGGAGATGCTGGACTAACTGGGACGCTAATTGAGACATTCCCATCGCAATATCGTGAAAAAATCCGTCACTGCTTAGCTCATTTAGATCGGATTCAGCTAGAGAACCTAGAGATTCCAGATGCGGTTAAAGAAAGGGCTTTGCAATTGATTGACCTGCGCGGTCGTCCCCAAGCAGTTTTAGCGAGGCTGTCTACCTTTGCCTGGGCATCAGAGTTAAGCAACGCAATCAACCACGTTAAATCTTTGGTCGATTTGTTAGAATCTGCTGGTTTTGCAAATGCGCTGGTTTTAGATCTGAGCTTAGTTCAAACGTTTGACTATTACACAGGCATTGTGTTTGAAGTAGTTTGTGAGAACCATGTAATCGCTCAAGGTGGGCGCTACGATCGCTTATTAGGGGTCTATCATCCCCAAGGAATCACATACCCCAGTATCGGCTTTTGCTTGAATCTGGAAGATCTGCACCAAGTTTTACTGACAACCTTGCCTCAAAGCACCCAAACCACAGACTATTTAGTGGTTCCCTGTACCCCACAGGCAACGCATCTCGCTTTTGTTCATGCAGACCAGTTACGCACCTCTGCGGAACGCCCATCTGTAGAGCTAGAGTTAGCATTTCGCTCAGAACAACTTATACGAGACTATGCCCGATCGCGGGGGATCAAACAAATTGCTTGGGTGCGCGATGGTGAAGCGATCGCGTTGGAAAAGCTGTAATCTTGAATCCAAGCTCAAACAGGCTGATAGTCAAACTTTGTATGAATTAGGGACTTGCGCAAAAATATTTTATCGATAAGCTCAACATTGGCTTTGACTCAGTTCGGCATCGCTTACTGACATCCACTCAGCCAACGTTGAGACTCTAATTTATGGCAAATCCCTGATTACAACTTTGTATGAGTCCTGATACCAATAAAGGTTCCTCTCGTCTCCGCTTGGTAGTACCCCTGTAGCATGCTTTCTGCAATATTTGATCCCAAGCTGTCAAACTGCTCAAATACGCAATCAAAGCCAATATCTTGTATTAGCTGAAGTAGGTATTCCCGTTGAATCCAGAAAGCACGACGGTTGTCCCAAGAAGACCAGTTAAGCTCTTCTCGCCTGCTAAACGATTTGTCATCTTTGAATTCTGTAAACCATCGACCAGGCAAACCTTCGTTGATACTCATGCTTGACAGTGCAAATTTGCCGTCTTGGTTCTTGGCTGCCTTTCCCAAAACCTTTCGTATCCAGAGGGGGAATGGTAACCGTGAATAAACAGTATCCGTTGAAAAGTGTGTCTGTAGAATCAATAATTTTGTCGTTACCGATGAAACTGTTTCAAGGAAAGCTTTAGGTTGATCTAGGTGATACAGGAGTCCACAACAGAATATGGCATCGAACATGCCATATTCCGCAATATTTAACACGTTGTCTTTTACAAAAGTTAAGTTTGGTAGACTAGTTCTCAGCTTAACGTAATCGCACGCTTTGATATTTGTATCGCGAACATCAATTCCCAAGACTTGAAATCCCATACGAGCGAATTCGACAGCAAAACCTCCTTCCAAACACCCAAGGTCAGCTAGCCGAAGGTGTCTCTTGTCCCCCGGGAAAACGGTCTCTAGAACTCGTCTCGAAGAAACGAACCATGGATGTGACTCCATTGTGAATCCAAGCTCGGGTTTTGTGAAAGTACCATCATCAAGACGAATGTTGTGCGCGGTAAATTTAATAGTCATTTACGTAGTTTTCACCCATTTCAGCTTTAGCAAACCAACTAGCCGCTTATGCGTAAGCGGCTAGTTGGTTACATTAGCATTGGTAGAGATCTTACTGGACTTTGGACTAAAAAAAGAAAAAAAGGCAGCAGGTGCTTGGCACAAACT
>NZ_JAZBJZ010000052.1:0-34640 GCF_036349135.1 Tumidithrix elongata BACA0141 | reverse complement strand
AACTCAACGCTGATGCCTTTTCTAATGCTCTCAATCTTTTGTCCTGTACTTAGCAAATAAAGTCAAATTTTCTCATGTTAATTCTGTCAGTACCTATAGAAAACGTATAGTCAATTCGTTCATACTTTTGGTATCGTATAGGAACAAACGTAAATTTATTGTAAATTTACTATATTATTTATATGTCAATACGATATTTGGCGTAAATTGTTTGCAAATTGCTTTGATTTTTCAGGACAATTCCTTAGAATTAAGAAGTACGGTTCTTTAAGACAATTGAGTAGAAAAAACTGATAGTTTAGGTAGCTATAGGCTATCCATACTTTGGTTACCTTCATCATTTACAAATCCCCTGCCAACATCAGCAAGATTCTAGTAAAGACAACAAGAGATGATATCCGACAACTTAACTACAAAATCCAAAGAGAACGGTAATTATTCTAGCGCTAGAGAGGTAAGTTCCAGCGATCTAGTAAGTCGTGCCGAGTACTTTATGACCCTGCATAAAGAGCTAGATCGACTAGAAGAAATGTTACTAGAAAGTGGTCCCCGAATTATGGGACATACCGTAATAGATGAAGAAAGAGTATGTAAACAAATTGACCAAGTGCGCTTGTCAGTCCCAGATTCGATCGCCAAAGCTGAAGAAATTCTTCAGTATAAGCAAGAGATTATGACCGAGGCAGAGCAATATGCCGATGAGATTGTAAAAGTAGCAGAAATGCGCGCCACAAAGTTGGTAGAGGAATCGGCAATTCTCAGGCAAGTCGATCTAGAAGCCAATCAACTGCGCCGTCGTACGCAAGAAGATTGCGAGGAAATGCGCGCCCAAACGGTCAACGAACTAACCCAACAACGCCGTCAAGCTCAAAAAGAAATTGAATCAATTCGTCAACATGTAAGTGCTGAGGTGACCGAGCTGCAACGTGGAGCTGATGAATATTGCGATCGCATTTTGGGCAATTTAGAATCCGATCTTCTAGATGCTCTCAAAATTGTGCAAAACGGGAGACAAGAGCTTCGGCATTAGGTTCCATCTCGCTTGATACCCCCATGATTGCCACGAGAATCGCGGTTACATCGGATATTGACGGGATTCTTGATTTGCAGTCTGTCAATCTCTACACAAATTTGTCAGACGCAGAGCGCCTTGAGGGGTTTGTCACAACGCCATTTACCCCCGATCAGATCCGATCGCTAATCGCCCAGACAGGTGTATTTGTTGCCGAGCAAGAAGGCAAGATCGATGGCTATATCTTCGCTGGCAGTTGGCAGTTTTTTTCACAGTGGGAAATTTTCCCATTCATGGTTTCGCGATTTCCTAACTTGAGTTTCCAAGGCAAGCAGATTACTGTAGAGAATACGTTTCAGTATGGTCCGATTTGCATCGATCGCAGGTTGCGAGGGAGTGGCGTTTTTCTCCAATTATTTGAAACCATGCGATCTAATTTTTCCACGCGCTTTCCCATGGGTGTCACATTTATCAATCGACTCAACCAGCGATCGTTTGAAGCTCACACGCGCAAACTCAATCTTGAAGCGATCGATCGGTTTGACTTTAACCACCATTCTTTCTATAGTCTTGCATTTTTGACCAAAGACTATAATGAACAGGATTGATTGCAAGAATTAGGGATAGTCGAGACAGCTATTCTTAAGAACTCACAAATAATTCCTAACTTCTAGATATCCTACTATTGGAAGCATCCTGCAAGCTACTGGTTTTAATGGTTGTAGGAGCGCTCGATCTATAACGATGGGAGGATTTTTTGCCATTCCCTGAGAATTTATACGCTCAGGCTTTTGATCGTGATAAGTTAAGTTTAGTTAAGAAAAATTTGAGCAAGAGGCTCTTCGAGTTTATGAAATCTTCATGGAAAACCATACTTCTGTGGTCTCTACCCATAGTCGTCATATTATTTTTTCTTTGGCAAACCCTTTTTTCGCGCCCAGTGCAGCCTCAATTAAACATTAATGCCGCAAATACACGCATATCCTATAGCCGCTTTTTAGAATACCTTGACGAACATCGCGTTCGGAAAGTAGATATTTTTGATGGCGGTCGGACAGCAATCGTCGTAGCTACTGACCCCCAATTAGAGGGAAGAGAACAACGCGCCAGAGTTGACCTTCCTCTCTATGCACCCGAACTGATGGGTAAGTTAAATGAGAATAAAGTCGATTTAGCCGTTTATCCTCCCAGTAATAATGGCGCTTTTTGGGGATTTATCAGCAACTTGATTTTCCCGATCGCCTTGATTGCTGGCTTGTTTTTCCTATTCCGTCGTTCTAACCAAATGGGCGGTCCCGGTCAAGCCATGGATTTTGGTAAATCTAAAGCCCGTTTCTCGATGGATGCCGAGACAGGCGTTAAATTTGATGATGTCGCAGGCATCGAAGAAGCCAAAGAAGAATTGCAGGAAGTGGTGACATTCCTGAAGAAACCAGAACGCTTTACCGCAGTGGGAGCCAAAATTCCCAAAGGCGTATTGTTGATTGGGCCTCCTGGAACAGGTAAGACCTTGTTGGCAAAAGCGATCGCTGGCGAAGCAGGCGTACCATTTTTCTCTGTCTCTGGTTCTGAATTCGTCGAGATGTTTGTGGGTGTGGGTGCTTCCCGCGTTCGCGATCTATTTAAAAAAGCGAAGGAAAGCGCTCCTTGCATCATCTTTATTGACGAAATTGATGCGGTCGGTCGCCAACGTGGCGCAGGCATTGGCGGCGGTAATGACGAACGCGAACAAACCCTCAACCAAATTCTCACGGAGATGGATGGGTTTGAAGGCAATACAGGCATCATTATCATTGCGGCAACCAACCGTCCCGATGTTCTAGATACCGCCTTACTCCGTCCCGGTCGTTTCGATCGCCAGATTTCCGTCGATCCTCCCGATATTAAGGGTCGCTTGCAGGTGTTGAACGTACATGCCAAGGGTAAAAAGATTAGTCCTGAGGTTTCTCTAGAAGCGATCGCGCGTCGCACTCCCGGATTCTCAGGGGCAGACCTTGCCAACTTACTGAACGAAGCTGCCATTCTCACCGCCCGTCGTCGCAAAGATGCGATCGCAATGTCAGAAATTGATGATGCGGTGGATCGGGTGATCGCTGGCTTGGAAGGAAAGGCTCTGGTAGATAGTAAGAACAAACGTCTGATTGCCTATCATGAAGTCGGTCATGCGATCGTCGGTACTTTGATTAAAGAACACGATCCCGTACAAAAAGTAACGCTGATTCCACGCGGACAAGCGGCTGGACTGACTTGGTTCTCTCCTTCCGACGAGCAGTTTCTGATTTCTCGCTCTCAAATCCTTGCTAGAATCACGGGCGCTTTGGGTGGTAGAGCTGCCGAGGAAGCCGTTTTTGGCAGTCAAGAGATTACCACGGGTGCAGGCAACGATCTGCAACAGGTGACAGGCATGGCGAGACAAATGGTAACTCGCTTTGGCATGTCTGATATTGGACCTCTGTCGCTGGAAGGTCGCAACAATGAAGTCTTTTTAGGACGCGATTTGATGTCTCGCTCTGAGTTTTCAGAGGAAATCACCGCACGCATCGACCAGCAAGTTCGCGAAATTGTTCATGCCTGCTATCAAACTGCCTTACAAATCATGTACGAAAATCGTGCTGCGATCGATCGCGTTGTCGATATTCTCGTGGATAAAGAAACCATTGATGGTGAAGAATTCCGTCGCGTGATTTCTGAGTACACCACAGTCCCTGAAAAAGAACGTTACGTTCCCGTCCTATAATTTTTGAATATCGTTTCAAGAATCAATCCCAAAAAAGGTGGACAGAAATGTCCACCTTTTTTGTTGCCCTCAGTTCGGAATTGGAAAAGATAAGATCCTTATCTTTGGTGAAGTTCTTCACATCTTCCCTAAATCCCAAATATTTCTATATAAATCCTATTTATCCACGAAGGTAGAGTGGGCAATGCTATCCTATTCGATCAAAGATTTTTTTTGCAAACCATTCTAGAGAAGAGATTCATTTAAATGAGTTGACAAGCGATTTATAGAAGTAGCCAAGTCTAATCGGACGAGTAAGGCTTCGGATCCGTCCAACCAGTAAGGAGACTTTTGTCTTAACCTCTCTGGCGGGTGAAGCGAGCGAGCGATCAATAGACGAACGATGTGACTACGGCTTTTTGGACTGTTTTACGGAAAGCTGTTGTAGTTTTTGGACTTGTTTGAGGGTTAGTCCTGTAACTTGAGCAATTAAATCTACAGACATACCAGAACGAAGCATATTTAGCGCTATTTGACGGGCAGTTTCGGCTTTGCCTTTGGCTAAACCCTTAGCTTCGCCTTTGGCTAAACCCTTAGCTTCACCTTTAGCTAAACCCTTAGCTTCACCTTCGGCTAATCCTTCGGCTAATCCTTCGGCTAATCCTTCTTTTAGAATCTCTTGATAAATTACTGATTCTTTCATGATTTCGCTCCTTAGTAATCTTTGGATGATTTCCTTGTCTAAGGCTATACCAGATATTATAGCGGTGGCTGCTGCTACATTACTTTTTACTTGACGGTCTTTAATGTTGTCAATCAGTTTTGCTGCTTTTCTTAAGGTTTTAGCTGGATCATCTGTCTTCGTTAAAACTGAGAGGGGTAATAGTCCTAGGTATTGTTGAAAGGTTTCTGTGGGTTGTTCCCAAAGACGGATTACATTAAAGTGATGAACAAGCTGTTTGGACTCAAAGCTGGTCTCGTGGACGAGCGGTGAGTTTGTTCGCTTTAGATAGATTACGGTTTGATAAATTTCTCTAGTGGGATATTTACCGTAAAGTCTCAGCCAGTAGCTCGCCATCCGATATGCCATTTTGTCATCGGTTTGGGTTTGGAATTCTAGATGGACAATAATTTCCGATGATTCGAGAAATATAACGGAGTCGGCACGGATGGGGTCAACTGAAAGTTCCGATGGTTCGAGTTTAGTTAGGGGAATAGGTTTCCCCAAGAGCCAACTGGCAAAGTCGGTGGGGAAGGTCTCAGCTAAGAACTTGCAAGTGTTATCGTACATCGCGAGATTTTATAATCTCAAGGAAATATATCATCTACAAGTATTCTGCTTTTTTACTTCTGAAATCTTTGAGTTTGTGGGCAATACCCACATTACTCAATCCCAGTCATCATCCCATTCTTCATCAAAATCATCTTTACTGGCTTTCTTGCTCGGAGTTGAAGTCGCCTTTTTAGTATCTTTAGGCGGCGGCGCAGAGGCAGAGAAGGCATCCTTGCTTGGTGTAGAGCGACGGGAAAAAACAGATGCGTAATTGGGTAGCTTTGGAAAGGATTGCAAAATCGTAACCGCGATCGCACCGACTCCTGCACAAAACACCAAGACCAAGCCTAACGGGAGCTTAATCGAATCAAATACTAAGAATTTGAGCGTTATCGATAGCGTATTTTGAGTCGCAAAGATGGCAATTCCCATTGACAGGAACCAGAGCCAAAAATAGAGCAAAATCCGAATCATCCTGAAGCTCCCAGTTACATTTCTTAATCAAAGATGTTTGTGCAGATCTGGATCGGAATCATGGGAAAAATCGGTCAGGAAGTGACCAAACTCTTCCACAAAGCGATCGCCTAAAATTGCATCGCGCATCCTTTGCGTAAACCGAATTAACTCCGTAATGTTATGAATCGCGAGAAGCGTAAAGGCTAAAACCTCTTGCGATCGAAACAAATGGCTCAAGTAGGCACGGGAAAAATTTTGGCAGGTATAGCAAGGGCAACTGGCATCCAAAGCCGAATAATCTCGCTTAAAGCGATTGTTTTTTAAATTCCAGCGATCGCTCTTACCATCGACCGTCATGATTGCCATCCCATGCCTGCCTAGACGGGTAGGAATCACACAGTCAAACAGATCGATACCAGCGGCAACCGCCTGTGCCATTTCTCGATGCGTACCAATACCCATGAGATATCTGGGTTTATTCTCAGGCAATAAAGGAGTAGCTGCCCGCACAATTTTGGCAATCAACTCAGGTGGTTCGCCCACACTCACCCCTCCGATCGCATAGCCCGGCAGATCGAATTGCACCAGTTCGCTGGCTGACTTTTTCCGCAGATCTAAAAACACGCCTCCTTGAACGATCCCAAATAGGGCTTGATCGGCAGGTCTGGCATGAGCTTTGAGACATCGCTCCAACCACCGTGTCGTGCGATCGCTTGCCTGTCTAATCTGGTCGTAGGTCGCAGGGTAGGGAGCGCATTCATCGAATGCCATAATTACATCTGCCCCCAGTTGATTTTGAATCTGGATGGACTTCTCAGGGGTGAGGTTAATCATCTGACCATCACGCGGCGATCGGAACTTGACGCCCTCATCGGTAATCGAGCGAATATCGCTGAGGCTAAATACTTGAAAGCCCCCTGAGTCGGTCAAAATTGGCTGCTGCCAGTTCATAAACTTATGTAGCCCCCCTGCCTCCGCCACAATATCTTCACCGGGTTGAATATGCAGGTGATAGGTATTTGCCAAGATCATCTCGGCTTTGCAATCTTTGAGCTGCGCAGGCGTAACGGTTTTTACATTGGCAAGCGTTCCCACAGGCATAAAACGTGGTGTATGCACGACACCATGAGGTGTGTGGAACTGTCCAACTCTTGCACCTGTCTGACGACACTGGCATTCTAGTTTAAATTCAAACGGTTTCAGAATTTCTACTATCCTTTTTGACTTGATTTCTTCACACTATACCCGAATCAGGGAGGAGCTTGACGCTAATATAGAAGTTGATAGGTATCTACCTCTTTATTGCTGCTACTTGGAACAATTTTATGCGTTATCGTCGCTTTGGTAAAACTGAAATGCTTCTGTCCGTATTCTCCCTTGGCACGATGCGCTATTTGGAGTCTGAGGAAAATGCGGTCAGTACGATTTTTAAAGCGATAGAACTAGGTATCAATCACATTGAAACCGCTAAAGGCTATGGCAAAAGCGAACAATTTGTGGGTGCAGCATTTCGGGCTGGGCTAGAGAAACAACGCGATCGCCTCTATGTCACCACAAAAATAGTGCCCACACCAGATGCAGACACGATGCGCCAGCAGATCGAAGATTCCTTGCAAAAAATGAATCTCGATTACATCGATAACTTTGACCTCCATGGCATCAATACTTGGGAGCATCTAGAAATGCTTAAAAATCCTCAGGGCTGTATGAAGGCGGTACAGGAGGCAGTCGATCAAAAATTGATTCGCCATGTCGGCTTTTCCACCCATGCCCCCCTAGAGGTGATTTTGGCAGTAATCCAGACCGACCTCTTTACTTCGGTCAATCTGCACTACTACTATTTCAATCAAAGAAATGAACCTGCCGTTCAATTAGCCCATGAAAAAGATATGGGGGTGTTTATCATTTCGCCCTCTGATAAAGGTGGCATGATCTACAAGCCATCAGAAAAACTGAAAGGTCTATGCTACCCCTTCACACCGATCTATTTGAACGATCGCTTTTTACTGTCCGATCCCAGAGTTCACACGCTCAGTCTGGGTGCTGCCCACCCCCAAGAGTTTGTCGATCATCAAGAAGCTTGGGACAATGATACGCCGTTGTCAGAATTGGAAAATGAAATCTTTGCCTGCATGCATCGCCACTATATCGAAGGGTTGCGAAGCGATCGCTGTTCGCAGTGCTATGCCTGTTTACCCTGCCCAGAAGAAATTAACATCCCAGAGGTTTTACGGTTGCGAAATCTGGCAGTTGCCCACGACATGGTGGAATTTGGCAAGTATCGCTATGCCATGTTTGGAAATGCAGGTCATTGGTTCCCAGGAGAAAAAGGCGATCGCTGCACGGACTGCGGCGATTGTTTGCCTCGTTGCCCCGAAAAGCTAGACATTCCCAAACTACTGCGCGACACCCACGATCGCCTCTATGAAGGCGAAGGTAAGCGTCTATGGGATTGATATCTATCGCCCACAGAAGGATTGAAACAGCTAGCTTTATGTAAAGTTTTTAGAATAGTCTGGCACTTCACAGAACTAAAAATGAAAAGCTTAAGTTTAAATGCGTCGAAAATTTAAGTCAAATTGATAAGGGGTAAGATTGCGATTTGGAAAAGCCGACATAACTTCAGGTTGATACTAAATTACAAATCAATATAGATGCTTCAGTCTGCCTGCTTTTCCTCTGCCTCCTAATCAGCCATCCATTGCGGTTAACTTCTACAGCTAACCCCACAATGAACGAATGAATACCTATTACCTATGCCTTAATCGCAGCTAGAGATAGGGTGTAGTAGCCTAGTTGCTCAGGTACGCGCTCCCACTTACCTTCAATCTTGCCCTTAGACAGATTTTTGGTGACACGCTCTTTAGCAACTCTAAAGACATCAGGAGTGAGTTCGCCATACAATGCCTTTACCACACTATCAGCATTTACATATTCGCCCTTACGCTCTTGCAAAACCTTCTCGATCGCTTCGGTGAGGGTACTACCTTGATAGGAAGAGCGGAGCTTGATTGAGCCACTACGTCCAGATTCAGCCTTAGCAGGAGCCTTAGCAGCTTTCTTAGCTGTAGGAGCAGGAGCAGCTTTCTTAGCTGTAGGAGCAGGAGCAGCTTTAGCAGCTTT
The DNA here is from genome assembly GCF_036349135.1 of Tumidithrix elongata BACA0141. Taxonomy (NCBI): domain Bacteria; kingdom Bacillati; phylum Cyanobacteriota; class Cyanophyceae; order Pseudanabaenales; family Pseudanabaenaceae; genus Tumidithrix; species Tumidithrix elongata. The sequence goes on along the minus strand of NZ_JAZBJZ010000052.1, from coordinate 26,060 downwards.
CTTAGAGACTTTAGGCTCTGCTTCTACCTTCTTGGTTGCTTTTACGGTAGCTTTAGCAGTTGTTTTTGCGGCGGCTTTAGCGGTTGTTTTTGCGACCTTTACTGTAGACTTCGCCGCAGAAGCAGAGGCATCCTTCAGAGATAGAGTGTAATAGCCTAGTTGTTCGGGTACGCGCTCCCACTTACCTTCAATCTTGCCCTTAGATAGATTTTTGGTGACGCGCTCTTTAGCTACTTTCAAGACATCTTCAGCCAAATCTCCATACAATGCATCGACAACCCCATCAGCATTGACATATTGACCTTTACGTTCTTGTAGAACCTTCTCGATCGCTTCGGTCAAGGTGCTTCCTTGATAGGCACTACGCAATGTGATCGAACTGCTTCGTCTACCGGGCTTACCCGCAGGCTTTGCAGCTTTTGCCTCAGCCTTCTTAGGAGCAGCAGCAGCCTTGGCTTCCTTTTTTGACACTTTAACAGGTGCAGGAGGAGGAGCTAATTCAACGACAGCTGCACTGACCTTAGCAGCAACTTTTTTACCTGCTTTCGCTACTGTGGCTGGTAGAGATGCTAGCAATGCTTCAACATTTTGGAGTTGAGCGCGAGCTTGAGAAACTTTTTCTTCGTTGGCTTCAAGAAACTCTTGAAGCTGTTTTTGATAAGCGACTAGGGATGCTGTTGGTAAATCAAGACCCATAATTGAAACCCTTTGGTGATAAGTTGTTGGCAGTTTTCCTCCCTGCATTCATGTCATTTGTTACGATGCCATAAAGTGATGTCATGAAGAAAAGAGAGAATTCATTCTATTCTTCTATCATCTTTCGTTCCACTTCGCAAGAGTTTTGATGGAATCTTTCTAAAATAGATTCGAGTCCACCTTTAAATTAGGGAGTAAAATATGAGTCTTTAGCTCAGATCTAGGGTTGGAGACAGAGGAATTGCTTGAATGAACCCATTCACAAACGAAGTCGCGAAGCCTATCTGTTAGCCTAGAAATGTCTCTAAGCCTAGAGTCTAGCTTTTAGCATCCTCTTTATAAGATGTCGTGAGATTATTCGCCCAGTTTACTAGGAAGGTGCTCTAACAAAAATCTTGCCTCAGCCGCGCGATCGCTTTGTGGATATCGCTCAATCAAACGACTTAGATATCTAGGGCGATCGCTGAGAAAGAAGCTAGAAAATAACAGATCGTCAGTGTAAGTACTCTGAGGAAACTTCAACTGCAATTCTGAAATAATACTATCGATACGGCGCTGATAATCGTTTTGAATTTGCTTCTCTCGATTTTGGTAGTCTTGGTAGGCTCCAAATTTCAACGAAGCAATCGTAGAGCGATCGCTTGTTATCCCCGCAGGTGGGTGAATTGCCACAGTTTCGCCAAAGTCATGCTCTTCCCATTGTTCGAGTAGGGTCATCGCCACCATATACAGAGTTTTTTCTCGTAGGCTGGGTGGTGTATTGGCATCATCAAGGATACTTTGATAGAGCGACAGAGCCACAGCATTTTGGCTTGAGGCTTGGTAGGTAGAGCGAACGATATCCGCTGAGCGGAGTTTGGTATTACAGATCCACCAGCCTAAACATTCATCATCTCCCCAGCCTCCAGTCGGAAGATGGTAGAGACGAAAACCATCCCAAAAGGGTAAGTACCCATTCTTCCAGCCATCTTTACCTGCCCAATCAGAGGCGAGACGATAACGAGCTTCAGGGGTATTCTCTTGCTGCAATGCCAATAGTTTTTGCCAACGCTGACGCTGCTCGGTCAACATCGTTTGCATTTCTTGAATGACTTTGGCAGATCGATCGCCTGCTTCCCACCATTGAAAGTTTTGATAATAGGTATCGAGAACCCGCTTGGGCATATCTGTCAAGTGAATCGTTTGAGCGATCTGCAAAGCCTTCGCATAATTTTGAGATCGCGCGTAGCGAACAGCCAAGGCATATTGGAATAGGGGTGCAATCGGTTGAATTTCAGGCTCGGTTAGAAGGATTTCTATCTGCTCGGTGGTCAGACCCACATCTAACAAGGCACGAACGTGGGGCCAAGCTAGATACGCAGCATCTTTATCGCCCATTGGCTGCACCATCATTTTGACCCACAGGCGTAAGGCCGGCATCACTTCATTTTGTGCCTGTAGGCTGCGAGCGAACAAGTAGGTGGCATCATCAGCCCCAGGGTGGTCGGGGTAGCGACTTAGCCACTGTTGCCAATTTTGACTGCGCTCCTTGGGAGTCATGCGGGCGTTGCGAACCAAAATCTCCTGACTGCGTGGTTCGCTATCAAAATAGGACTTGCCCGTGAGATTGCCATACTCGCGACAACCTTGGGTATATTTTGACTGTGGATACTTGTCTACAATCCCTAACAGCAAATAGTAGGCATAAAAGCCTCGTTCTGAGTAAGATTCATAGCCGACAGGACGAGAGAGGGGATAAAGCTGGCTCAAGTCGCCGTTAACGATCTTCTGTAATAATTCCTCTCCGACGGGATCGCTATGACGATCTAGCTCCGCGATCGCCCATGCCCGATCGGGAGCATCAAGATTCGCGGCAATCTGACGGAAAAAGGCTCTGGCGAAGTTGGTAATCTCGCCTGCTTTGAGTTTTCCCAGACGTTCGATCAAAATGTAATCCTGTGCCTGCTCTGGCAGACTGTTATAAAAATGAATCGCTTGCTCGATTTGCAGATTGTTAGGCCGCTCTAGCGATTCAAACTGGAGCCATTCCGATAAACGAGCGAAAGGTTTCAGTTGGCGATCTGGATAGACACGATGGTTTGCGACAGCCTCATAGCCCAACAATCGCTGCAAGAAGGCTAAGTTGAACTGATCGTAATAGGTTGGGGAAGATTCAGGTTCTAGTCCAATACGGGCAAGACGCACCAAGCGATCGCGTGTTTCAGGTTCATCTAAACCAAAGTCTTTTTCCCAGTCTTTCGAGTCATAGGGAGTCGTAGTACCTGATTGATTGAGGAGATACTCGACGTTTTCGGTCAATACATCCATATCTGGTCGAGGGAGCCTTTGCTTAATCCGCTGCGTCAACCAAAGCGTTGTGTAGGGTTTGCCTAAACTGCGAATCCCTGCCATGCCATACCTTTGTCGCAAGCGATCGCGAGAACGCGCATAATAGGCAAGCAGGGGATAGGCTTTCGCACCATACCGCTTCCAGATCGGATTAGTAAGTGGCTGCTTTGACCATTTGAGTACGATTAAATCTTGACGCACGGCCTGAGCGATTTCTTGCCATTGCGGATCGAAGCGCAAGCGATCGCGAATGACTTCATCAATTTCTAGCTCAGTAAGTTCGGCTGGACTGAGGAGATCGGCTTGACGTAGGGCTTCAATGGGACTGGGAATGGTAACAGACTGAGATTCAAACCGTTTAGATGTAACTCCCCAGACAGCGCCTGAGACGAATAATGCCAAAGAGATACTACTAATAATATATAGATATCGCTTACTACTAATATATAGATATCGCTTACTAAATATCTTCATCACATCCACCTAAAATACTTAAAATCCAATAGCAATTGACGATTGCAATTGACGATTGCAATTGAATGTAAGTTCTAATCATGACAGAGGACAGGTTTAGATTTGCAATTCTCAACAAAAATTTGATTAGCTCCCAAATTTCTAATCTCTATTTCAAGCACTTGGGGTTGGTTCGTCGTCGCGTGCATTGGAATCAAGGAATACCGTGACTATAGGAGTTTCGCCCTTACCCAACAGGAAGGATAGAAGTTTTATAGTAATTGCTCAACCTAGAAGGAATCAGGGTTTCAGCCTATAAATTGTCTCAAAAACTAGCTAAATGACACCATTCTCATTTGTCAAACGATAATTTGCTGATATATAGATAAAATAGAGGTAAAATCGACTTTTTGACAGTCATTTTTTGTTGATTTTACTAAGTTGAGCAATTACGTTTTATAAAGCAGCGATCGCACCGTCAGGAACGATTTCAATCAATCGCTCGATCGCACCACCAACAACCAAGGCTGCTACGTAATCAGGCTGGGGTTGGAACTGATGAGCCTGCCAAGTCTGCTCGCGATCGGGAAAGACCAACCCCACCAATCTTTCCCCTTGCCAATCAGTTTGTACGCGCTCTAAATCGACTAAACCCTTTCCCGTTGCTTTGAGATAGGCTTCTTTTAGCGTCCAAATTTGCAAGAATAGCTCCTGCTGTTCTTGCGGTGGTAGGCTTCTGAGTCTCTCGGATTCCTGCCTACTAAAAAAACGCTGTGCCAATTGTTCCACATCTTCGATAGGGCGTTGCTGACACTCGACATCAACTCCGATCGCTCGATTACTAGTCACAGCATAAACCGCCAGATTTTCGGCATGGGATAGATTAAACTCCAAATTTCCAGCACCCATGGTAGAAGCCCCCCAGAGACGATCTGCCAATTGCGGTTTGCCCGAGGGACTATAGGTAAACTGTACCTGTGTGGGTTGAATATCTAAATAGCGACCAAGGATCGTGCGTAGATGACCTCTTGCAACGATAAAGCGTTGACGATGTAGATCGAACCTGTAGCGATCGGCGCGTTGCTGTTCGTCAGGCGATAGGATAGCTTTGAATTCTAATAGCCGATCGGTTAGCTGAAGATCGACATACCAGAGATGAACCTCATGGGCTTGTAAGTTTAGCGATTGAAAAGATGAATACTTGACTCGCATCGCTTTTATGTAGCAATGGGTAGGGTCACAGTCACCGTCGTCTGCTCGTAAAGAATACTCTCGATCTCTAAGCTCCCCTCATGCAACTCTACTAATCGTTTTGCGATCGCTAGCCCCAAACCACTTCCCTGCTTAGCATAGAGTTTATCTTCAAATTTCATATATGCCCCCAGATCGGCAATCTGCTCTTCAGACATCCCTTGCCCTAGATCGCCAACTGAAAAGACAAATTTTCGATCGCTCGACGCACTCTTTACCGTTACAGGCGTCCCTTGAACGGAAAATTTAAATGCATTAGAAATTAGTTCCCTCGCGATCGCCTCCAAATAATGATCGGAGATTTGAACCGTTGCACCATCTAGCTCCAAAATCAAATCGGTTGTTCGACCAAAAGTTTTCGCAATTTCTTTAGCCAGCGTTGAAATTTCGATCTCGGCGAAGGTAGTTTTTGCCTTACGCAACTGTTGTCCCTGCTCAGAAGTCAGATCGATGGTTTCAATTTCTGCATACATCAGAAACTTTTTAATCATGTCATGCAAATCCTTGCCTGCCTTGCCAATGCGCTTAGCAACTTCTGGAATTTCATGGGCTTCCATAGCATGGGAGTTTTGCACGAGAATATCAGATAGCCCGATAATCTGGATCGCAGGAAAGAGGAGTTGATGGGGTAATGATTGGGCAATGTTATTCCGCAACCCATCGAGCTTTTGTCTAAAGAAATTATTAATCGTTTCTTGCTTTTTAAACTGCGCCTGAATCGCGGCAATTAACTCGTCCCGAGTAAAGGGCTTGGTCAAATAATCATCCGAGCCGAGGGTCATGCCTTGGCGAATGTCATCTTTAAACGATCTAGCCGTTAAAAAGATAAATGGAATCGTCGCAGTCGTCGGATCTTGCCTCAAGGATGTCAACACGGCAAAACCATCAAGTTTGGGCATCATCACATCACAGATGATCAGGTTAGGAAGATGCTTTTTTGCCAGCTCTAGTCCAACTTCACCGTCCTCAGCAGTAACTACCCAAAAGCCTTCCGCTTTTAGCATCTTAGCCATATTATCTAAGACGGTTTGGCTATCTTCAATAATTAAGATCTTTTTCATACCCTCTCACCTGCTTGTAAGAAATCCCTACCCCAATGACATATCGATTAACACATCAGTCTTTTAGCGAGTCGATATGTAAGGGAATAACAACTGTAAACGTGGTTCCCCTTGCCAATTGACTAGACATCACTATTGTACCTTGATGGATATCAACACATCGCTTCACAATCGATAACCCCAACCCAGTACCAGGAATATTATCCACATTATGGGCGCGATAAAACGAAGTAAATAGATGGGGCTGATCTTCCTCAGGAATCCCTATGCCGCGATCGGAAACTAAGAAAGTGGCACTATCTTGAGAGACAGTCAACTCAAAGTCAATTTCACTGCCCTTGCCAGAGTACTTAACAGCATTAGTCAGCAGGTTCGTAAGAATTTGTCGTAATAGCTTCTCATCGACAAGAGCGATCGCCTCTACAATATCTTCATTAATATCATTAATATGATCTTGAGACTTGAGGGCTAAGTCATCATAGAATCGCGATATCTTTTCCTCACTGTTACCACCTGAATGAATATCTAAGCACTTATGTACCGACAAGTTAATATGATGGTAACGCCCCATTCCCAGTTGAAATTGCTTTACAATTCGCACCGTGAATTTACATAAATCTACAGGCGACAGTTTGAGCTTCAGCTTTCCAGCCTCAGCCTTGCTAAACAGCAAAACGTCTTCCATCAGCTCCGTCATATGCTGAACTTCTGACTGAATTTGATGAAGCTGCTCGATCTGTTCCTCTCGCGACCATTCATAATGCTCAAGTAACTCAGCCGCACTCTGAATTGTAGTAAGTGGGGTACGAAATTCATGGGAGACCAATGAAATAAAGTTGGACTTTAGTTTGCTAAGTTCTCTCTCTTGTTCTAAGGATCTGGATAAAACCTCTGCTGAAGTTTGTAGCGTAATATTTTGTTTTTGTAACTGTAATTGAAGCGATCGCAATCTTAAATGGGTTTCGATGCGAGCCAGTACCTCCACCAACTCAAACGGTTTATTGACAAAATCAACGCCGCCGACCGAAAAAGCTTCTACTTTATCCATCGCCTCATCAACCGCACTAATAAAAATTACGGGAATTTCACAAGTCTTTGGATTTTTTTTTAGCCAAGTACAAACCTCAAGCCCATTTAGATCGGGCATCCGAATATCTAACAAGATCAAATCAGGGGGATCGCTCTCTACCATCGCCAAAGCCATATAGCCATTTGTAGCTCGGCTCACCCGATATTTCTGCCTTGTCAAGACTGTAGCCAACAATTCCAAATAGCTCAGTGTATCGTCAACAATGAGAATACTTGAACTAAAAGCTGGTTCTCTATCATCTTGACTCTTATCCATTGAGTATCTATAGCGCTCCTTAATTGTTTATGAACGTAGTACGAGCTTCTAGCCCGCGCAGGCAAGATACCTGCCCGACAAATGAATGACAACTCGTTTAGGTGCTATATATCTTTGTCAACTGTACCTAGCACAATCCCCAAAAACCTTACTCTTTGTCAAACTGCTTAGCCAATAATTTTGTTGCCCCTTCAATATCCAAAGGTCGGCTAAACAGATAGCCTTGACCGTGGCGACAACCCATCGTTTTTAAAGCCTTCAATTGATCTTCTGTTTCAATTCCTTCTATGATTACCTCTTTATCTAAAGCAAAGGCAAGCATTAAAATCGCATTGACCACAACCCATTCCTCTTGCTTGATAAATGATTGGTCAATCTTTAAGACATCAATGGGAAAATCATTTAGCCGTCTTAACGAAGAATATCCCGTCCCAAAATCGTCCATATAAAACTGCACGCCCAAATCTTGTAACTTTGACAAAATATGCATAGCATGATCGGGATCGCTCATCACGCTACTTTCCGTGATTTCTAGCTTTAATGTATTTGGCGCAATTTTCGTTTCTTGCAAAACCTTTTGCACATGATCGATTAAATCTGGATTGGCCAACTGCTTGGTCGATACATTGACACTGATGGTCAAGGCTGAGGCATCTGAAAACTGATGGGTCCAAAGATAAAGCTGAGAGCAAGCCTGATGAATTACCCACTTACCAATAGGGTCAATTAGACCAGTCGCTTCAGCAAGAGGTATAAAATTTAATGGAGAGATAAATCCTCGTTCGGGGTGTTGCCATCGAATCAGTGCCTCAAACCCTCGAATTACCTTTGTATCGAGATCGAGAATTGGTTGATAGTACAGTTGTAGCTGTTCTTTTTCTAAGGCTAACTGTAAATCTTCGTGGAGCGATTTATCAACACCCAAGAGTGTCGAGAGTTCTTTCTGTAGGCTAATGTTTTGCAACTTCAAGAGCATAGCTTGCTCCTGCAACTGTGACTGTAGCGAACGAACCTTGAGATGGGTTTGGACACGCGCTAGGACTTCTGCAAGGTGAAAAGGTTTATTAATATAGTCAATTCCACCCACCGAAAAGGCTTCAACTTTATCAGATTCCTCGTCAATGGCACTGATAAAAATTACGGGCACATCAGCAGTTGTGGGATTATCTTTTAAACGGATACAGACCTCTATACCACTCAAATCTGGCATCCGAATATCTAGTAATATCAAGTCTGGAATTTCTCGATCGACTAGAGCAAGTGCTCTCTCCCCATTTTCTGCCTTGAGAACCTTATATCCTTGCCTTGATAGCATTGTAGAGAGCAGTTGGCAATTATAAGGGGTGTCATCAACAATCAGAATGCATGCTTCATTTTCTTTAGGGATTTCAAATGTAGAGTTTTGATTGGTGCTCATTAGTCGAGGTAGCTAAAGGTAGAAATGAACGTATTAAAATTAAAATGCACGAAATCACAAAAGATTTTACATACAGTTAGGGGAAACTAGCTCAAGATAACCTCATGGGAGTAGGAGGTATTTAACCTTAATCTACCAGAGACTTCAGTCTACCTAAGTTTTGACTTGCATTAGGTGTTTTGGTAAAGTTTTAGATAATTTTTACAGAATTTTAACAAGCCTTACAAGTTTATAATCACACAGTGACTTGAAAAACAATGATGTCTTGGCGATAAGAATAATGAAGAAACCCCAAAGGAATCTCATTATTTAGAACCGACTTGATTTAAAGCTCTTAGACAATTTACTGCTACTGACATTAAACATTATACGCAAGTATATACGCTTGTAAATTCTCCTTAATGACCATCTCAAACTTGGAACGCATAATAATTTTTATGACCAAGTGCAGGATTACAATTTTTAATGAGGAACTCTTAAAAGTTAGTTCTCGGCTTGAGGCTTTATTCACCAACAACCTCGATCGCAGCGGCATATGAATAAAAGTAAGACTAGAATTTTAGTGGTTGATGATGAGCCAGAGAGCCTTTGCTTTTTAGCCGAGATGTTTGCAGCGCAAGGATATGACATGCAAACCGCCTTATCTGGAGAGTCAGTGGTAAAAGCAGTTCAGCAGTACTGTCCAGACTTGATCTTGCTAGATGTAAGCATCAATGGCATCAATAGCTATGAGATCTGTAGGCAATTAAAGTCTCAAGCAAAAAGCTGCGAGATTCCGATTGTCTTTCTTGGCGATTTACAAGATATAGCGGAAAGATGTAAAGCATACAAGGCAGGTGGTGTAGATTTTATACCTAAACCTTTTGAAGTTGAAGAGATGCTGGCACGGATTGATACCCATTTGTCATTACAATTTCTCAAAAAGCAAATTGAGCCCCCAAATCTTGTATCGGGCGATGAAGCCAGCGATCGCATCGTCACCCAGGCAGCCCTGTTAAACTGTGAGTCCGATCGCGATCGCAAATTTAGAACCCTTGCCGAAAACTCTCCCTATATCACTTGCCGCTACGATCGTAATTTACGGTTTGTTTATGTCACCCCACGCATTGAAAATCTAGTTCCCATTGCCCATCCAGACTTTATCGGTAAAACGCATCAAGATCTCAACTTCCCACCATACTATGCCGATTTATGGGATAGCTGTCTACAAAAAGTATTTGATACAGGTAAAGAAGAAGAAATTGAATTTGATTTTCCCACTTCTATCGGTCTCAGAAGTTATCAGTCCCATTTTCTACCTGAATATGCTGAAGATGGCTCCGTAGAGTTTGTCTTAGTAATTAATCAAGATCTCACGGAACGTAAGCAAGCCGAAGAAGCCCTCAGGGAGAGTGAAATCAGATTTCGCAGCATTGTCGAGAATGCTAACGATATTATTTATACACTTACACCTCAAGGTACGGTTGGGTATGTTTCCCAAAATTTTACTGACATGCTGGGATATCCCCTCGAAGATGTCATCGATCGTCCATTCGCTCCATTTGTTCATCCTGAAGATATAGACATTTATCTGGATGGCTTACATCGCTTAATCGAGGGAGAATCAAAAATCTCTGGCGTTGAGCATCGAATTAAACATCGTGATGGTAGCGATCGCTTATATATATCTAATCTATCTAGCATTAAAGATAAGAACGATCGATTTCTCTATTGCATCGGAATTGGTAGGGATAATACCCAACGCAGACAAAATGAAGAAAAACTCCGACAGAGCGAGAAACGGTATGAGCTAGCAACCCAAGCCGCGAAAGTGGGCGTGTGGGAGTGGGATATCTTATCTCAAAAACTTTATATCGATCCAAATATTAAAAAACTACTAGGCTATAACGGGGAGGAAACTAGTAATTATGTCAAGCTCTGGACGCCTTCCTATATTCACCAGGATGACCGCAATATAGCCGCGAACAAAATGCGCCATTATCTAGACGGACAAATCGATGAGTATGTCTGCGAATATCGCATGATTCATCAAGATGGTTCTTTGCGTTGGATCTTGTCGCGCGGTGAGGGCATCAAGGACGCACATGGCAAGATTGTCAAGGTAATCGGAACTCATACGGATATCACCGATCGCAAACAGGTAGAGATCGCGTTACAGAAACAACTCCAGCGATCGCTACTCCTCAAGCAAATCACCGATGAAATTCGCCGAAGCCTAGATATTAACCAGATGCTTGACGTTGCCGTAACCCAAATTGGGCAGACTTTTGCCGTAAATCGCTGTGTGATTCACCGTTATGTAAATGAGCCAGTGCCACAAATGCCATTTCTCTGCGAGTATTTAGAGCCTGATTACTCATCCGTCATCAATTTGACTGTGCCAATTGAAGGAAATTTTCACGCGCAAAAAGTTTTAGCCAGCGATCGGGCAGTGGCATCCCAGAATGTCTTTACCGATCCACTTTTAGAACTAGCTAGACCTATGTGCGAGCATGTAGGGATGAAATCCATGCTAGCAGTACGTACCTCTTATCAAGGGAAACCTAATGGTCTGATTGGTCTGCAACAGTGCGATCGCTTTCGGGAATGGACAGAAGCAGAGATTGAACTGCTCGAAGCGATCACATCTCAAGTAGGTATAGCCCTAGCCCAAGCAAGTCTGTTAGCCCATGAAACCAAACAGCGACAGGAGCTAAGCATCAACAACAATGCTCTCAAACGAGCCAAAAGTGAAGCTGAGATCGCCAATCTCGCCAAAAGTGAATTTTTAGCCATGATGAGTCACGAAATTCGTACACCGATGAATGCAGTGCTAGGCATGACAGAACTACTACTTTGCTCGGAGTTGAACGAAAAGCAACAGGATTTAGCTGAAACCATTCGAGATAGTGGGAATTCTCTGCTCAAGATTATCAATGATATTCTCGACTTCTCAAAAGTAGAATCAGGTAACTTGGAATTAGAGATTCAGCCTTTAGAGCTCAAAAACACGATAGAAAAGGTAAACCATCTACTTTCAGTAAAAGCCAAAGAGAAAGGAATATTCTTAAACTTTACGCTAGATGCGCAAGTACCCGCTTATATTGTGGGAGACACGACACGATTGCAGCAGATATTAATCAACCTAGTTAGTAATGCGATTAAGTTTACCGAATCAGGGGAGGTTAATGTTTCGGTTACCGCAACAGAGCTAAGCGGTACAACAACAGAACCAGCAAATTCACTAAAGCTCCTATCGAGTCCCTACTTTTCCCTTGCCGTCCCCTACGAAATTCAGTTTGCAATCCAAGACTCTGGGGTTGGTATTCCCAGCGATCGGCTCAACCGATTATTCAAGACATTTAGCCAAGTTGATGCTTCGATTACGCGTCAATACGGAGGCACTGGTTTGGGACTCGCAATCTGCGCGCAATTGGTCGAAATGATGGGAGGGAGAATATGGGTAGTCAGCCATGGGTGCATCGAGGGCAATCCACCCTTAAAGTGGAAAAAGGAAGTCTGGGAAAATGAGTCCATGGGAAAAGTACGCAACGATCGCGGCGCGACATTTTACTTCACGATTTATGGGGCATCCCTTGCTAGCCAAGTGGATGAATCGCAGATCGTTCAAAGTCTGGAGCGAAAAGAAGCACAAACACAAATTCCCTTAGGCGAGATCCAAAAGCAAGAGCTAGCGCGACAAAATCCTCTACAAATCTTGCTAGCTGAAGATAATCCTACCAATCAAAAACTTACCATCTTAATGCTTGAGAAACTAGGCTATTACCCAGATGTGGTGAGTGATGGCTGTGCCGTAATCGAAGCATTAGATCGTAAAATCTACGATTTGATTTTAATGGATATACAAATGCCCAAAATGGATGGTTTGTCCACAACGCAATATATTCGACAAAGTAAAACTAACTATCAATCTCTATATATTATTGCTTTAACGGCAAATGCTACTAGAGGCGATCGCGAACAATGTCTAAATGTAGGGATGAATGACTATATTAGCAAACCTATAACGCTTAAGAACTTAGCGACAGCTTTTAGGAAATTTCAAGATTTAACGATGGGTAAAATTGTTACAACCAGTCCAGAGAATCCTAATGCCCCATATAACCAGCTTGAAACAAAATCTATCTCAACTGAACTAAACCCAACTGAACAAAATAAGACAGCCGTGATCAACGTTAAAGCCCTAGAGGCAATTCGAAATATGTCAGATGATGAAACTGTTGTAGAGATGATCGATATCTATTTAGATGATTCACAACAGCTCGTGACACAAATTGTTTTATTTACCGACTTAAGCAACTCACCCAATTTAACCAAGCTATCCCATGCAGCCCACACCCTCAAAGCGATTAGCGCATCGATTGGGGCAATAAGGTTAGCAGAATTATGTAAAACGGTCGAAGGAGAAATTAAGGAAGGTAAATTTCAAAATATTGTAGAAACAATTTCTAGCATCGATGGGCAATATCGTTTGGTGGTTGAACTCCTACAAGTACATCGCCAAAAATATGTTGATGGAATAGGTTGAAAATAGATTTCCTGAAATATTACCTGATTACAACTGCTCTAGATAACTCAAAAGATCTGCCATTTGCCTTGCTTCTGGTTGAAATTTTGGCATGGGTGGAGTTTCACCACTGACGACTTGATGGATGAGTTGCGATCGCGATAAACGCTCAGATACACCCCGCAAACTCGGCCCAACTTCGCCCGCTGCCCATTGTCCGTGACAGGCTACACAATTCATTACAAACATCGATCTGCCGTTATTGGCATCGCCATCAAGTTGCAAAACAGATTCGGTATATGGATCGGTATGAGGACGAAATAACCACACCATCAAAACGATCGCGATCAGAACCAGGGCTATACCAAGAATTACTAACCCTTGATGAGGCCGTTGTTGAGGCGATCGGGCTGACTCTGGCTGAGCTACAGTAGCTGAATTTAATCCATCATTACTCACAGCAATATCACTGAACCAGTGGGTTAAAGAACAATCGAAGCAGAAATTGAGAAATCACAAAAAAACTTTAATCTAAATAACATATCTTAAAGAAAGTACAAACACTTATGATCATTTATTATAGAGCGTCCAGATTAAGACATAATAATCAATGTCAAGATTTTAAGTGAATTAGGATTAATTAACTATGGGAGGCAATGATCGCCTACTCAGAGCTGCGCGAGGCGAAGTGCTAGATCGTCCGCCAGTTTGGATGATGCGCCAAGCAGGTAGATACATGAAGGTGTATAGAGATCTGCGTGATAAATACCCAACCTTTAGAGAGCGTTCAGAAATTCCTGAATTAGCCGCCGAAATATCTCTGCAACCATTTCGCGCCTTCCAACCTGACGGCGTTATTATGTTTTCCGACATTCTCACTCCCCTTACAGGAATTGGGATCGACTTTGACATTATTGAAAGTAGAGGGCCAATTATCGCGTCGCCCATTCGCACCCAAGCGCAGGTTGATGCTCTTAAGGAATTCGATCCCGATACTGCGGTTCCTTTTATTCGTAAGATTTTAAGCGCGATCAAAGAAGAAGTTAAGGACCAAGCGACGATCCTCGGCTTTGTTGGCGCACCTTGGACATTAGCTGCCTATTCGGTTGAAGGGAAAGGTTCTAAGGATTATTCTGTAATCAAATCATTGGCTTACAAAGAGCCAGCGATCGTCCATAGCTTTTTGGCAAAACTCGCCGAAATGATTGGGACTTATGTAATCCATCAGATTGAGTGCGGCGCTCAAGTGGTGCAGATGTTTGACTCTTGGGCAGGACATCTTTGCCCCATGGATTATAAAACTTTTGCTCTGCCCTATCAAAAGATGGTTGTAGATAAGGTAAAGGCAAAATATCCTGATACGCCGATGATTCTTTACATTAGTGGCAGTGCAGGTGTGCTAGACCTTATGCCTAAGTCTGGTGTAGATATTATCAGTGTTGACTGGACGGTCGATCTTGCCGATGCACGCGATCGCATCGGTCATCACATACCCGTACAAGGCAACCTCGATCCCTGCGTTCTTTTTGCCGATCGAAGCTATATCCGCGAGCGGATCTTAGATGTGGTACAAAAAGCTGGGAATAAAGGTCACATCATGAATTTGGGGCATGGCATTTTGTCCACAACGCCTGAAGAAAATGCACGTTTCTTTTTTGAGACGGTCAAAGGATTGGCTTGATTGCTCTGAGGATTACAACATAATTCTTTAGATGGGGGCGCAATGGCTGCGCTCCCGTTATTGTTTTGAGGACGATCCCCCAACTCACCCCCTTTAATTCCCCCTTGCAAAGGGGGAAAACCAGAGATCCTGTTCCCTCCCCTTGCAAGGGGAGGGCTAGGGTGGGGTAATCTTGTTGTGATAGGGGGAAGAAGAAAGAGTTAGATATTTAAATATGGCAAAAAAAGTTTTTATTACGGGTGCGAGTGGCTGTGTAGGTCACTATCTGGTAGAGTCTTTGCTACATCAGACCGATTATGAGCTTTATTTGCTCGTGCGAAATCGCGCCAAACTCAAAACCGATCTCAGCATCAGATCGGGAGTAACGGTGATCGAAGACAATATGTCGAATATTGGGGCATATAAATCTTTACTTGCTACGATGAACTATGTCGTGAGTACGGCAGCTTGCTGGGGCGGCACAGAGGAAGTATTTCAAACCAATGTGCATAAAACTCATGAATTATTTGATGCCTTAGATCCTGAAGTTTGCGAGCGTGCCATTTATTTTTCTACGGCAAGTATTCTCGATTCTCACAATCAACTGCTCAAAGAGGCAGGAGAGATCGGTACAGACTACATTCGCTCTAAATATGATTGTTTGGAATATTTGGAAAGTTCTCCGATCAGCAAACGGCTAATTACCGTATTTCCAACCTTGGTATTTGGTGGGGCAGCGGATAAGCCCTATTCTCATATCTCAGCAGGGCTAAAGGATATTGTTAAATACGTGAAATATATCCGATTCGTCAAAGGTGAGGGCAGTTTTCATTATATCCACGGCAGCGATATCGCCCAAATTATTACCTATTTGCTTACGGCTGACCAACCCAAGTTCTGCGAACATCTACCCACGCGCCTAGTAATGGGGATGCCAAAGTCAACCGTAAACGGTGCGATCGCTGAGGTATGCGAATTTTATCAGAAGCGCATTGGCTGGCAGATCGATCTCTCGCCTACACTGATTAACCTAATCATTAAATTATTTAAAATTGAAGTGGCAGAATGGGATCTATTTAATGTGAAACTTCGCCACCTCACCTATGATGTCGTTACGCCTGAAACCTTTGGCTTAACTTCTAAATATCCTCGCATTACCAATCTCTTTGCTGAGGTTGGGAAATCATAGGTACATCCGATCCACCCAAGGGCTAAGCATTCGGAATATAGGTTTTTTCCGAGCCAAGAAATTAAGCCCCGAATGCTCAGCCACTACAGCACCCCACAATACCTAACCCAATCTAAATTCGCGTGTTATGAATATCGATAATCTGCCCAAGCAATACAGCCCCCATGAAACCGAAGTCAAATGGCAAAAGTATTGGGAAGAGCAAGGCGTCTTTGCTGCGGAAGCCGAAAGCGATTCCCCTAACGGGGATGCATCCTGCCGCCCTGCTTATTCGATTATGATTCCACCGCCCAATGTGACGGGTAGCCTTCATACTGGACATGCTTTTGAGGAATCATTGATCGATATTCTGATTCGCTATCATCGCATGAAGGGATTTAATACGCTCTGGCTCCCTGGTACAGATCACGCCAGCATCGCTGTTCAGGCACTATTAGAGAAGCAATTAAAAAAAGAAGGAATTAAGCGACAAGAGTTAGGACGCGATAAATTCCTTGAGAGAGCTTGGCAATGGAAAGCCGAATCTGGAGGTACAATTGTCAAGCAACTCCGCCGTTTGGGCGTATCTGCGGATTGGACGAGAGAACGTTTTACCATGGATGCTGGTCTCTCCGAGGCTGTAACCGAAGCATTCGTTCGCCTTCACACAGAAGGTTTGATTTATCGAGGCGAATACCTAGTAAACTGGTGCCCTTCATCGCAGTCAGCCGTATCGGATCTGGAAGTTGACAATCAAGAAGTCAAAGGAAATCTATGGCACTTCCGCTATCCACTTACAGATGGAAGTGGTTACCTAGTGGTGGCAACCACGCGCCCTGAAACGATGTTGGGAGATACAGCCGTAGCCGTGAATCCTGATGACGATCGCTACAAGCATCTAATTGGTAAAACTGTAACACTTCCATTGATGAATCGCGAGATTCCAATTGTAGGAGATGATTATGTCGATCGCGAATTTGGCACGGGTTGTGTCAAGATTACGCCAGCCCATGACTACAATGACTTTGAGCTAGGGAAACGCCACAATCTTCCCATGATTAACATCCTCAATAAAGATGGTTCCATTAATGAAAATGGTGGCGAATTTGAGGGGCAAGATCGATTTGTCGCCAGAAAGAATGTGGTGGCGAAGCTGGAATCTCTCGATCTATTGGACAAGATCGAAGACTATCTAACCACAGTTCCCTATTCGGAACGAGGGAAAGTACCCGTGGAACCATTTCTCTCTACGCAATGGTTCGTGAAGATTCGTCCTCTAGCAGACAGTGCCCTACAGGATTTCGACCAGAACAACTCCCCTCAATTTGTGCCCGAGCGTTGGGGTAAAGTTTATCGCGATTGGCTGGTAAAACTCAAAGATTGGTGCATCTCTCGCCAACTATGGTGGGGACATCAAATTCCCGCGTGGTATACGCCCGATGGCGATGTGTTTGTTGCACATACAGAAGCAGAGGCACTGGCACAAGCACAGGCAAAGCATGGACAAGAGATTACCCTAGAGCGCGATGCCGATGTTTTAGATACATGGTTCTCTTCGGGGCTATGGCCGTTCTCCACCCTGGGATGGCCCACACAAACGCAGGACTTAGAGACGTTCTATCCCACCAGCGTGTTGGTGACGGGTTTTGATATCATCTTTTTCTGGGTGGCACGGATGACGATGATGGCAAAGCATTTCACGGGTAAGATGCCGTTCCATACGGTCTATATTCACGGACTGGTACGGGATGAGAATAATCAAAAGATGTCAAAGTCTAAGAACAATGGCATCGATCCGCTCCTGTTGATCAATAAATATGGAACCGATGCCCTTCGTTTTGCCCTCGTGAGAGAAGTCACAGGTGCGGGTCAAGATATTCGCCTAGACTACAATCGCAAGACCGATGAGTCTTCCAATGTGGAAGCAGCTCGTAATTTCGCCAATAAGTTATGGAACGCTTCGCGATTTGTTTTGATGAATTTGGAAGACGATCTCAGCCCAATCCCTCCCCAATTCATAGAAAATCCCAATTTAGAATTAAGCGATCGCTGGATTCTCTCGCGGTTCCATCAGGTGGTACAGCAGACGCGGCAACAGCTCGAGCAGTATGGCATGGGCGAAGCAGCAAAGGGACTCTATGAATTTATTTGGGGCGATTTTTGCGATTGGTATATCGAACTCGTCAAGTCTCGCTTACAACTGCAAGACGATCCTACCGTGCAATCGAGTTCTCCCAAACTTGCATCTCGTCAAGTCGCCCAACAAACCCTTGCCTACGTTTTAGATGGAATCCTGCGACTCCTGCATCCATTTATGCCTCATATCACAGAAGAGATCTGGCAAATCCTCAATCCCGTCGAAGCCGAAGACAACAAGCATGTCCTCGCTTTACAAGCCTATCCCGAACCAGATCGCAATGCGATCGATCCCCAACTAGAAGAACAATTTGAACTGCTCACAGGCGTAATTCGCACAATTCGCAACCTTAGAGCCGAAGCAGAGATTAAACCTAGCCTGAAGATTACCGTCATCTTGCAAACCGAAAGCGATCGCGAACAGAAACTGCTCGCAGAAGGTCAAACCTATCTCCTCGATTTAGCTCGGGTAGAAACCCTAACGATTCAAACCTCCTCTCCTGTCTCTTCGGAACAAACTGAAGAGCAAACGATTGTGGGTGTAGTCGGTACAGTGCAGGTGATTATTCCGCTCACAGGTGTGGTCGATATTGCCCAGTTAAAGAGCAAACTAGAACGCAGTCTGACTAAGTTGGAAGGTGCGATCGCTTCTCTACAATCTCGGCTAAACAACCAAGGTTATGTGAAGAAAGCTCCCCTCGAAGTCGTGGCAACAGCTCAAGCTGAACTCGAAGAATCTCTCAAACAACAGACAATCTTGCGATCGCGATTGGAGCAACTGACTGCCAACAAATAAGGATTGAAATAAGAGCAATACAGCCGAGCTTCTTACACTGGCAAAGATTGATGCGATGCAGGCAAACGAAAATGACTTGAGCAGATTTTCTACTCAAGTCATATCACGTCATAAGATAAGTAGTGAATTTGAAACTAGTAATCTAGCTCTTTTAAGTTGTGGCGTTCCTCAGCAGCAAGATCGAAAAATGTACCCGTTGTGCCATCAACTCTAATACTAAAAGAGTAGTGGCGATCGCGATTGGAAGGATCGTCTACCCTGATAGAATAAGAAATATCTCGCAAGCCATTAAACCAAAATTGTCCTTTCTCGTCGGTGAAGGTGGTTTGAGGTGGCAACGAGTTAATCGTCACTTTTGCGTGCTCGATTAAACTATCTCCAGTTTTCCCTGCCCAGCTACGCGTGTCGGCAACTTTGCCATAGAGAACACTGTTCCCTTGAGAGTGTCCCAAAAAGCTGTAAACGGGTTCGACAATCGCAGCGATCGTCAGTAAAGCAATTCCGAATAAACTAGCGAGCCAAAATCGGGTTCGCGAAGGAAGCATGGAATTTTGAAATATAAATTTCTTAAGACGAGTCATCGTGATTGCACCAACTATCTATTACTTATTATACCGGAAGCCAAAAGCTAATAGCTGAAAGCTCGACAAGAAAACTATTCTAGAAGTTTTGGCAGTTCGGCACGCTCTTTCGCACCAGAAATAGCTGCCGCCATACGTTGAAATACTTCCACATTGTCCAAATAGCCGCGAAATAGTGCGCTACCAGGCCCTTCAGCATTGAGAACGACATCATCGGCAGTATGATTGGCAATGGTTTCTTTCCTTTCTAGATCTGCGGTCAACAAGAGTCCATCTGGTTCGCGTTCTGGATTTACTGTTGAACCATCATTCTCAACAGAAGGATTTAAGTTCAGGTCATCTGTCAGAAAGTTTGTGCGAAAGGCAGGTCGAGCCGAAACTCCTAAGACTAATTTAATGTTAGGGTTAGCTTCATCTGGATAGCCATTGTTATCCAGATCCGAATAGGTAGGAAAGCCTGCATTTTCAAAGGCATGAAGTGCATCTTTCAGATCGACGCGCTTTTCCTTGATAGCGAGCGTATCCACAGTGCCAGCCACGGTTTGACCTTGGGCATGGTCGGAGGTAACAAGAACTAAGGTTTTGCCATCTTGCTGTGCAAATTCGCGAGCGATCGCCACGGATTTATCTAAGGTCAGAACTTCATATAACACGCGATCGGTATCGATGGAATGGGCAAGTTTGTCAGTTTGAGAAGATTCCACCAATAATATCCATCCCTTCGGTGAAACCGTATTGAGAACTGAAATTGCCTTCTTGGTCATTTCAGGTAGGGTTGGAATCTTGGCGAATTCCTTAGGAATCGGTGGCTTTAGAGATTCTGCACCACGTCCGTCGATTGTGGCTTTACCTCTCGCGATCATAATGTCTAGTACCGAGGGAATATTCTGTGCGCCCAAAGCCGATTTAGGACGAAAATCTCCGAGGAACAAGCCAAGAAGGGGTTTATTATTTGGGGCAGCTAAGAGGGTATCTACATCTGTAGCGATGCTGTAACCCTTACCCTTAGCAATTTCAACTAGATTCTTATCGTCTTTACGAGATACTTTATCTTTAAAATCAGCGATTTTACTTTTAGGCAAAAAGTACCGCGCTCCCGGAGCTAATGCTACAT
The DNA here is from genome assembly GCF_036349135.1 of Tumidithrix elongata BACA0141. NCBI lineage: Bacteria > Bacillati > Cyanobacteriota > Cyanophyceae > Pseudanabaenales > Pseudanabaenaceae > Tumidithrix > Tumidithrix elongata. The sequence goes on along the minus strand of NZ_JAZBJZ010000052.1, from coordinate 5,547 downwards.
CTACAGGTTGACTGAGTTCAGCCAGACCCTTAAATCCAGTTTTGGGGAGGGAATAGCCATCCTCAAAGTAATCGAGAAGTTGTTGCGCGATCGCATCGTATTGACGGCGAGAAACCAAATTTGCGAAGGTTGACGCTGGGGTAGCATCAACGCCAAAAGCTGTTGTGGCGAAGCCGATTCCCCATCCATAGAGGCGCTTCATATACTGGGGTAGCGTTTCGATGCGAGGGTTGTCTAAAGGGTTGCTAGGAGTATTATCTGGGAAAGCCCCTAAAGAACCATTAATCGTTTTGGCTCCAGAAGTTAATGCGATCGCGGTATTTGCCGAGTCAGGAATAATACTATCGAGGGAAGACGTACTTACTAATCCGAGTTCGGTCATGGATTCCATACTCAGATGTGCTTTTGACTTTCCATCTTGAAAACCATAGGCCATAATCCGTCCCGCCGTGCGTAACGGGTTCCCCATACCATCTCCAATCGCGAGAATAATTTTGTTGACCTCGCCCGTGAGTTCAAATCGCTGTACCTTATAGGTATTTTTCGCGATGACCGAGATGTTATCGGCTTTGAGCGTAGCGATAACCTCATAGCTCCCCGGTTGCTCGAACGTAAAGTTACGCCACGATTGTCCAAATAGATTGGGATCGGCAGGTAACCCAACTTCTAGTTTGCCACCAGGCAGGGCAAGTTGCTTGGCGATTTGTTGCTGAAACTCTTTGGTATAGTCTTTCCCATTAATCGTAAGCGCTTGCAAGGTTGGAGCCGTTTTTGCTGGGATGGTGTTTTCAATACGCAGGTCAAAGCGCTGATTTACCAAAAATATCGTGTTATTCGTCGGCCAAATTCGGACTTTCCCAATAGCAGGCATTTCCTTAGCCCAAACATCTTGCACGAAAGCGAAGTTTGCTGCCCAAAAAGATAAAGCTATCCCTACAACGATAACGGTAAGCTTTAAATTGCCTGCTATCTTACGTAGGGAGTTTAGTAAGTAATGATTGAGTCTCATCGCATAGCTACTGTAACCGTTTACTCAATCCATCAAAACATGAAAATTGTTTTACCAAGGTTAAGCAAAGGATAAGGAAGTGTAGAATTTGACGCATCTACAATAAAGCTTGATTTTGAATATTCGGATCAATTTTGAATATTCGGATCAATACTGTGACTCTTCCAAAGTTACCCCACCTGAACAGAATTAAATTACTGAATTAGATTTCCGAGCTTCATTTTTAAGGAAGAATTAAAGGGAGCAAAGTTCACTAAGGCATGAAGACAGTACAATCTTGTTGGATGCTTATTTGTGAAAACTATGCAGGTCGGCCAAACGCTTCGGAATCGCTATAGAATCCTTCAAGTCATTGGTGGTGGTGGTTTTGCCTCGACCTATTTGGCAGAGGATCTGGATGTTCCTGTGAACCCAAAGCCAAAATGCGTAATTAAACGTCTGCACCCACAAACAACAAATGCTGAGGTAATTCGACTATTTCAACAAGAAGCAGAGATTCTTTACAAACTGGGGCAGCTACACGACCAATTACCCAAAGTATTTGCCTATTTTGAGGAAGATGGCAAGTTTTATCTGGTGCAAGAGTTTATTGATGGGTTTGACCTCAGCCGCGAGATTACGCGTGGAGATCGCTGGAGCGAACCCAAAACCATCCAATTGCTACTTGAAATTCTAGAAATTCTCGATTTTGTCCATAGCCAAAATATTATCCATCGCGACCTCAAGCCCTCTAACCTGATGCGCCGCCATCAGGATCGCAAACTGATTTTGATCGACTTTGGTGCAGTAAAGCAGTTCCATCAAGCCCAAGTCGATTCGCAGGGAAAGACCAATTTAACCGTGGCGATTGGTACGCCCGGCTATATGCCTGACGAGCAAGCCAATGGCAAGCCCAAGTTATCAAGCGATATCTATGCAGTCGGCGCGATCGCGATCCAAACTCTCACGGGTGTAGAACCCAACAGTCTACCCGAAGATGCCAATGGCGAAATGATTTGGCGCGATCGCGCTACTGTCAGCGATGAATTTGCTGAAGTCTTAACCAAGATGATTCGCAGTCACTTTTCGCAACGCTATCCATCGGCAAAGGAGGCACTGGTTGCCATGCGTGCCTTGGCACAGTCAGAATTACCAACCCTCTTACCAACCGTCTCAGTCGAGCCCAAAGAGCGATTTTATGCCGCCCCCCCAACGACGCCCAGTCCATTGCACGCGAACCATGACCGTCCTACGGTTGCGGTGACACCAGAAAGAAAAGGGCTTTCCACAATCCAATGGGCAGCGATCGCGGTTGGCTCTACGGTTGCTGTAGGTTTAGCCGCTTTTGGTGTAGTAACCAAGCTAACTCCCCTGAAAAGCGATCCAGCCACGCTTGAATTGAATGCCTCTCAAAGCAAAAATTCATCCCCTGCGACTCCGACAACGCCCACTCAAACGCCTACGGTAGTTGCGACTGTTACCGTTACTTCTACTCCTATTCCTACACCTACACCTCCTCCGATCGCTCCGCCTAAACCTCCAGATATTCCAGCGATCGTCAGTTTGGAACGGGTCAGCTTTGCCGAAGGTTCGATCGCTGCGATCGTGCGTGGCAGTCTTGCACCCAATCAAAAGCGTCAATACGTTCTCAATTGCGGACAAGGACAGCAACTCAATGCCACAATATTTCAAGGACAGGCAACCGTCACGTTGATTGCTCCCAATGGTGCAGCGATCGCTTCTGGCGACAACAAATTGAGTGCGCGTCTGCCCATCTCAGGCGATTACATTATCGAGGTTTCCTCACCTGCCCCAACCAGCTTTAACCTACGCATCGAAGTTTTGTAGACATCAATCTTGCCATTTTCCTGAGTGAGTTGAGCCCTAATATGAGCGAAAAGTTTTACAAAAGTTGATTCTATGTCATAATAAATCTTAAATTTAGCTGAACCCGAGAAAATGTCGGTAATAAAACTAGATGTGGAATTTAATCCAGAATACTGTCGTAATGAGACGGAAGTTGAAAGTAAGTTAATTGTTCAATATCTACTACCAAAGCTAGGATATTCTCCTGAAACTTGGCATCAAGAAGTAAGCTTTGGCAGTATTCGTCTAGATTTTCTAGCTTTTGCTTCACAGGTTCTTCCGTTTAAGCTCAATGCAGATTCGCCTTTGAGCATTGTCTTTGAAGCAAAGCATCCAAAACAAAAACTAGACAATCATGTCATTCGACTCAAACGATATTTAGTTAGTTTGAATGTGCGATATGGAATTTTGACTAATGGAAAGGTAATCAGGATATACGAGAGATCCATAGATAACATTAGCTTGAGATTTCAATGCAATGGGAAGGAAATCAATTCTAGGATTGATGAAATCAAAGCTATTATTGGCAGAGAAAGCTTACAGCAAAATAATAGTTTTACCGTAGCTCAAACAAAAGAGATTTCTGATAATCTAGCAAAAGATACTCTCCCTGATTTAACTGAAACTATTGGAGTGAAGGATAGTTTTAGTCTGAGAGATGGCAAGTCAACCAAGATTCCACAAGTATCAAAACCAGTTCCTTTAGAAAAAAGAGCAGAACCAATGAAAACAATTGCGATATATCACAATAAGGGTGGGGTAGGCAAAACAACAACAGTTGTTAATTTGGCTGCCGCTATTCGCAAAAAAGGTAAAAGAGTGTTGGTGGTTGATCTCGATAGTCAAGCCAATACTACGTTTGCAACTGGTTTGGTCAAGTTTGAAGACGAGGAGTTTGATGATATTGAGGAATCTAATATTCTTCACATTTTACAGTCAGAGGATTTCTATACGATTGAAGAGGTTGCAAGAAAGTCTGACTTTAGCGATCCATCAATTAATGTGGTTCCCGCACATATCAACTTAATGAATGCTGAGAACGAATTAAATCAGCTTGATTACAGCAGAATGATTCTTGCCCAAAAGCTTAAGGATGTTGGAGAACAATATGATGTTGTTATTCTTGATACACCTCCTTCTTTAAATTTATATGCAAGAGTGGCATTAATTGCATGTGACTACTTGATCATTCCTTCCGATCTGAAGCCTTATGCCAATCAAGGTTTGGTTAATGTCAAGGAATTCATAAAAAAGGTGAATGGATTTAGAAAGCAAATCAACAAGAATCCGATTCAAATACTCGGAGTTTTACCTAATAAAATTTCGACCAATGCAAGGTTTGTACAATACACATTGCCAACTCGTCTTCAGAAAATTCCTGCCAAATATGAGCTAGAGCTAATGGATTCAATCATTTACGATCGAGACGATCTAGCTAAATGTGCAGAGATGATCCAGATTGTCGGAGACTTAGAGGTTGCCGACCCAAAATCTATATTTGAGTTTAAGCCAGATTCAATGGCTGCTCAGGAGTTTGAACTGCTGGCAATCGAAGTATTAGAAAAGATAGGAATGTCGAAATGAAATTATCCACTTCTCTTGTAGCTGTCAAGAAAATCACCTCCTCAAAGTCTTGCTCAGAATTTGATAGTGAGCGAATCGAAAAGCTAGCACAGGAAATCCTAAAAGCTGAAGGCATCATTAGTCCATTAATCCTAAACAGAACTAGCTTGGAGTCCTATGAAGTTGTTGATGGTCATTTTGAATATTATGCTGCGGTTAAAGCCAGAGAAATCGATCCTCGTAAAGGTGAGATGATCTCTGCATATATTATTGATTCTGAAAACTCTGCTATAAGTTCAGCAATCAAGGAGCAAATAGAGCTATTACGAGCAAGTGCTACTGATGATTTGCCACAAGTAGATGAAACAGCCGAAAGTGTTGATCGCAATCTAACAGCCGAAATCTTGAGATCAGTCGTAACCAAGATAAGTAATTTTGAAACTAAAATCAGCACTTTTGAAAATTTATTAATAGAGAAGGTTAATAAAATTGAGCAAACTACTAATAATGCAAAGCCATCATCTGAGATATTTAGTGTTGATGCAGTAATAAATAAACTTGAAGACAAGCTAGCAACTGTAATCGGACAATCAATAGAAAAATATTTTTTGGCAAATAATTTATTGAAGCTGCCATCAAAACCTTGTAAGACATTGTTATATGAAAAGGAAAAAGGGAAGATAGTACTTCAAGGGTTCAATACTTTCGATGCTTCCCAACTCAAACAAAAACTATCAGAATGTGGAGTAAGAACAGCTAAGAGCCTTTCTCAAAAAATTTATCAAGTTAGGTTGTTAGAACCTTATAATTCTATTGAGGATGTGATTACAAAAATTAATGGTCTTACAGAAAACACTATGCAAAAGATTATTGATGTTTGGTAATAATGACTCAACTCATACGTCTTCCTGTACTAAAATTCCATTAATCTAGTAGATTGCTGCATAATTTTATATGCATGATAAATTGAGATAACATAAAAATCTCTTCTCTAATTTTGAGGGTAATTTTGGCTGATATTAATCCACCTCTTCTGCCATTTCAAAATATGTCTGAACGCCATCAAGCTTTAACACCTTCGCCAATTCAAGGATGAAATGCAACGCCTAGAGATCTTTGCGTAAAGGGAC
>NZ_JAZBJZ010000051.1:0-35245 GCF_036349135.1 Tumidithrix elongata BACA0141 | reverse complement strand
CTCTCTTTTTATTTTCGTTTTTCGTCTCTGACTGATTTTTAGAGGTGCCCTAAAGCTGATGAATCAATCGAAGTTATTGGAAAGGAAATCATAAAACATAGCCCCAATAGATTTTTAGGTTGGGGCAAATATGATCTAGATGCAAGAATGTTAAGTGTATTTGTTAATGGAGGTTGTGGTGGTCTTGATGGAAGTGCATATAAATATGAATTGGTAAAAAATGAATTTCAATTGAGAGAATATAGAATTGGTTCTTGCGATCATCGCATGGTTGACAAAGCTTTATTTCATAAAGTTTATCCATAAGATCATCACAATCCTAGTATTTCTGATGCATTCGCAAAATAACTTTTAGCTTCGTAATATTTTCCTTATAGGAGATCATCATATTTTGCAGTTTCTTGGTGCTTTTTTAGATAGATATTATTTTTTTGTGCTAAATAACCTGCTGAATGTAGGTTTGAGCGATTCGCTAGATTCATTTTTCAGTAAGGCTTTTAAGTGTTTTTGCCAATTTTGATGAATAATGCAGGTTAGACTGAAAGGGAGAAGTCTCTTGCTGCGAATAGCTAAAAAATTATGAGCGATTCTATAGAACTCAATCCCGATCAGGAAATAGCTCTTGGTCGAGACTTCACGACCCTCTCTCGCCATGTTTTATCCCATCTTGGCTCTTATTCTGCGGATGCCTATGATTTGAGCGCCCTCATGAGTCGGATTGGCTTAGCAGGTAAGATGGTTTCCAGACACTTAAGTCGCGCGGGTTTGGTCGAAGATGCCCTAGGCGTGACAGGCGAAGTCAACGTGCAGGGAGAAGCCGTCAAAAAGATGGATCAGTATGCGAACCGTATATTTATCCGTGCTTTTGAGCAAAGTGGCTTGGTGTGCCGCCTCGCTTCCGAAGAAATGGAAAAGCCCTACTATTTACCCGAAAATTGCCCCATCGGCCGCTACACCTTGCTGTTTGACCCGATTGACGGTTCGAGTAACATCGATGCCAATTTAGCAGTGGGCTCGATTTTTTCGGTACGCCAACAAGAGGGGCTAGATGAATCGGGTGAAGCTTTAGATTTACTGCAAAACGGACACAAGCAAATTGCCGCAGGCTATATCCTGTACGGTTCCAGTACGATGCTGGTCTATTCCATCGGTAAGGGCGTGCATTCCTTTACCCTAGATCCTAGCTTTGGCGAATTTGTCCTATCGCAAGAGCATGTACGCATTCCGTCCCACGGGCCTACCTACAGCATCAATGAGGGCAACTTTTGGCAGTGGGAAGATAATATTCGCGAATATGTACGCTACATTCATCGTCAACCTGGTTACTCGGCTCGCTATTCTGGGGCATTGGTTGCCGATATTCATCGCATCCTGTTTCAAGGGGGGATATTTCTCTATCCGGGCATGGTCGGTCATCTTGACGGTAAACTACGGCTGTTATACGAATCAGCCCCCCTGGCATTTTTAGTGACGCAAGCGGGTGGACGTGCTACGACAGGGAAACAAGAAGTTTTAGATGTCGTGCCCCAAAAGTTGCATAGTCGCACCCCCTTGTTTATAGGTAGTTCGGAGGATGTTGCCTTGGTAGAAACTTTTTTACGCGGTGAAAAGCCGACTGGGAAATAGTCTATGAGTCTAGCTGATTTGCTAGTATTTCTGCTGCTGGGAAGCATTGCAGGCTATATGAGTTTGCGGATCGAGCTAACGAGGACAAGGATTCTACTTTGGATCGTTCTCTTGTTTTGTCCGAGCTTATTTGTGGCTTGGACTTTGATGACTACGCAACCTTTCCCCAACTTGCTCCTATTGGTGGTGTTTATCATCTGTGCTTGGCTCTATTTGGGCTTAACCCACAAAGATCGACAAAACCCGTTAGAAAGCCTCCCAAATTTAGGAATTAAACCGCCGCTCGCTCTGACTGCTGATGCATTACAAGATCGCGCCAATAACAATCCGCCCCTACTAACTAAAGAAGAGGAAACAACCCTCAGAAATTGCTTTCCTTTATCTGTGTTTTATTTGCAGGCGATCGCCTATCAACCGACAGCGATCGCCTGTCGGGGCATGTTGCGCGTCACCGATCGAGACTCAAGTGCCAAGGCGTATAAAGTTGTGGCTGAGAATCTAAGGACAAATTTTGGCGATCGCTTCTTGCCCATCTTGCAAGAACATCCGATTGCACCCGAAGCATCCCCAGACACCCGATATGCCTTCCTGATTATTCCCAACCCTGCTTCGGGATTGGTTGCTGATGCTTCTACCCAACTGCAACTTGCGGAAACCCGCAAACAAAAATTTGAGACAGGTCTCGCTGTAATCCTTGCAATCGCCACCGCGATCGCCACACTACTGGCAGGTGGACTCCTCGCCCTCAAGATCGATCGCCTTGAAGGGCTGACATTACCGACCTTACCCACTACCCTACTGGCAGGCATAACTTACAGCCTAGCAATAGGGTTTCAGATTGGCGCTAGGGAAATTGCCCGTTTTTTTGTAGCAAAGCATTATCGGCTCAAGCTCTCATTGCCCTATGTCATGCCTGCCTTTGGTGGGCTTGGCGTATTAGGAACCTTTACGGGTATTAGATCTTATATTCCCCATCGGCGGGCTTTATTCGATTTAGCGATCGCACCCAACCTAGTTGGGCTGGGCATTGCGATCGTCATGTTGACCGTAGGCTTATTTTTATCGCCAGCGATCGCCTTACAAAGTGCCGATTCACAAAATCTAATTCAAACAGGCGACCTTGTTAGCACCATGGCGGGTACCCCAAACCCATTTAGCCATGCTTTGATTGCCAATTTCTTACCCTTTGAGCCCAAAAACTCACTGCTTGTGGCGGTTTTATCAAGAGTCATAACTGGGAATGGGGCAGCGATCGCAAATCTACACCCTCTAGCACTGGCTGGTTGGACTGGTTTGCTATTGACTGCGGTCAGTCTAATTCCGATCGGTGCCCTAGATGGCGCACATTTAATTCATGGTATCTTTGGCGATCGTAAAGCAATTTTGGTTGGTAAAGTGGCAAGGTTATTGTTGTTAATTACTGCGCTAGTTATGCAACCTTGGCTGCGAATCTATGCATTACTTGCATTTTTATTCGATAGTCATCGATCGCCTACGTTAGATAATGTTACAGAATTAAATAACTGGCGCGATCTGTTGGGTTTAATGTTGATTGGCGCGGCAATCTTGATTATTATTCCTGTACCTAAAGTTATATTGCCTCTACTAAACTTAAAGTAATCTTTAATTGCTTTTAATTTTCCGCGAACTCTGTCATTGTGTAGTCACTTGTTGCGCCTACTGGTAACATCAGTAAAGTTAAATTAGGGCTTTATGTTCATTCTGAAGCGCCAAGACGTTGAGATTATTAACGTCCAAAATCCACAGAATAGAGAGCAGCAAATCCCTATTCTGCAATATCAAGGTCAGACTTTTCGACTGTTAAATATGTTTGGGGACAATCGCGATGAGGCCCTTGCCCTCTGGCGTGACCTGACAGATAACAAAGGAAAAGCCTGTGTTTTGCTGGAAGAACCTCAACGCTTTAGCGTTTGGGGTAAGGTGAAAATCGACCAAATGCAGGCTGCATCGGCTTCAGAGCATTCTTTGGAGAGCCATCTCGTGCAAGGCTGTCTGCTACTACTACAGTCTGTCTATGCTGAAATTGAAGACTACTTAGGCGTAAGACAGGCAGGATCGTTTAAGCAAGATATTGTTAAGGTCATGCAGCAGGGAAAATTTTCTCAGGGCGAATCCATCGGTTCCCTTGAAAGTTTGTTAAAGCAGGATCCTTTAAATAGCATGCAGTTGCCGTCTTGGGATGCCAACAGAATCCAAGTTTTGTTGGGGGAAATTTACCGACTTGCCTCGTCTTATTTTGGTAATACCAGTTTCCTTGATAATGCGATCGATTCATTGAGCGAGCTACCCAGTGCCGAACAGTCTAAATTTAAAGCTTGGTTGAGAAACACGCCAAAAGGTAAGCTTTGGCAGTAAATTTCTGCTAATTTTGCTGATTATTTCTAGTAATGTTATCTAGATCGGTTTTGGTCGTGTCACGTTTATTGTTCAATGCCGCTATATTCGCAATTAAGTATTTACGGGTAAGTACAAATGAGTAAAGCTAAACCTACGTCCTCATCAGGTGAGATATCCTCGCAAACCATAATTCTTGCTGGAATAGCGTGGGCAGCGATCGCACTGCTGTTTTACTTACTCCTAAGTGCACCCACCGAAGTTCAAGCATTTGGTGGCAGTGCTAGACCTATTTGGTATCGGATTGGTACTTATATCTTTCAAACGGTAGCCATTGTTTTTTCTAGCTTCCTGTGTTTGCGAAATTGGCGGAGTCCTAAGATTATTAGCGGTCGCAATGTCTGGCTAGGTTTAGGGTTTGGCATTATGGCTTGGGGAATTGGCAACTTAGCCTTTGCCTATCAAGACTTTAATTATCAGCATCAGTTAACCCAAAATCTTGATAGCTTATCTCAAATAGTTTCTAGGCAAAAAAATACACCTCACCTTACTGAAGCCTTCGAGAAAAAGAAAATCACAGATAACAAAACAATCCTAGACCTGATCAAAGAAAAAGATATTGATAAGCTAGCTCCGGCTCTAAAAACTTTTGGTCAAGACTTTAGTAGTAAAGTCCCTACACTTCCTCAAGAAATGGAAAAAATAGCCAAAAACCTCTCTGACTTACCCACGACTTTTCCATCCTATGCAGATATATTTTTCACGCTAACTTACGTTTTTCTGGCGTGGGGTATGGCAATGTCAGTAATTGGTAGACGCTTAAATCTTTTCCCCAAACAATGGGGCATAGTTGCTTTGGTTGCTGTGTTTGGTTTAGCTGCAGGAGGCTACGTTACATTTTTGGCTGGTAATGTTGTTGGGGATGTCAAGTTTGATATTGGTAAAGTACTTAATACTATCTATGCTTTGGGCGATGTTTGGTTGCTAATTGTAGCAGCGGTTTTGCTTCTGGCTTTTTGGGGTGGTAAGGCTGCCCAGTCCTGGCGATTGATTGGAGGGGCAGCGATCGCTATGTTTATCGGCGACCTAGGATTTGCTTTTAGTAGCAAGTCTCCAAACTATCAAAGTGGTGACTGGATTGAGTTTTTCTGGATTTTAGCCTTTGTACTATGGGGCGTAGGGGCAGCTTTAGAGTTTGACATCTCATCACGCCCAACATCTAGGCGCAGGTAGTAGGTGCTTATCAAGAGCTGGCTATACATGTTCGTTTTCTCTTAAAAGCTCAAGTAATATAACAACCCTATTTGATTTATATGAAGGGTCAATTCATGAATTGACCCTTCAATTCTAGGTAGATAAAATCGCTTATGCATCATGCCTGATTGCTGCTATAGCAGGCAATTAAGGTAAAAAGACTCCATGCTCAAACCGAGCATGGAGTCTAAATAAAACCTACTTAGATGCAATCAAGGATATTTCTATCAAAGAAACCACCGTTACTACCCAGTAAGTCCGAATTACCTCCCTTAAATCCCCCTACCCTGCACTAGCCGCGAAGCGACTTCCTGCAGGGTAGGGGGAAGATCGGAAATCCAGTTCCCTTCCCTTAGCAAGGTCAAGGATGAGGTAAATTCTCAATGAGAAATGTCCTAAGAATTAGTAAGCACCGTTATTTTTGGGGAATACTACAATGCCAATTGTTTTAAATACAATTCTCAGATCGAGAAAGAAATTACAACGCCGCACATAGGCGGCATCCATTTGAACGCGCAGAGGATAAGGAATATCATTGCGTCCAGACACCTGCCACATTCCGGTAATGCCAGGACGGATTGTTAGGACTTGATCGATCACCTTACCGTATCTAGGTAACTCTTCTTGAACTAATGGTCTTGGACCAACCACGCTCATATCCCCCATGAGCACATTCCAAAATTGTGGAAACTCATCAAGACTCGTCATCCTTAACCATTTACCAATAGAGGTGACTCTTGGATCGTCTTTGAGTTTAAAACTCTCTTCAAACTCAGCCCTACTAATTGGACAGGAATCAAGAACATCGATCAACATCTGATCGGCCCCCACCACCATGGTCCTAAACTTGATGCACTTAAAAGACCGACCCCGAAGACCAACTCTCTGCTGTACATAAAGTACAGGTCCTGGAGAGTTAAGAAAAATGAGCGATCCGAGAAGGAGGTAAACAGGAGAAAATATAATCAGAATAGACAAGGAAAAACATACATCAAATAGTCTTTTTCCCCACACAGAATACCAGTTCACATGTCCAGCTACAGACTGGGGTATGGTTTCCCCCCTAGAGCTACTGTATCGGCTTCTAATAATCATTGAACCTCTGTATCACACCACATATGCTACTAATCATACAATGCCTACCTATTTCTACTGGGGGGATGATGAGTACCAAATTATCCAAGCCACCAAAAAGCTGCAAAACTCTTCGATCGAGCCGATGTGGCGAGATTTTAACTTTGTTAAAACCATTGCAGTTAGCGATCAGCAAATCATAGAAGGTTTAAATCAAGCAGCAACCCCACCCTTTGGTATGGGAAATCGGTTAACTTGGCTAGCTGATACATCGATTACCCAGCGATGCTCAGAGATAGTCTTAGCAGAATTAGAGAGAACTTTAGCCCATTTACCACCTGAGTCTTATTTGCTGTTTACAGCACCGAATAAACCGGATGGAAGATTGAAGTCTACTAAATTATTGCAAAAATTTGCGACAATTCAGGAATTCTCATCAATTCCAGCATGGAAGCCTGAGTCGATCGCTCAGTTAGTGAAATCATCTGCCGCTGATATTGGTCTACAGCTAACATCTGACGGTGTTGAGTTACTTGTGGACTCAATCGGTAGTGATTCGCGTCGTCTGGTCATGGAGCTGCAAAAACTACAGCTATGGCATCACGGACAAACAAAGCCCTTAGATGCTAAGGCGATCGCTGCTCTCGTACCTAAAAATGCCCACAATAGCGTACAACTTGCTAATGCTATTCGATTGGGAAATGTGAGTATGTCTCTATCACTACTAGCTGAATTGTTGCGTAATAATGAAGCTGGGCTGAGGATCTGCGCCACACTCACAGGGCAATTTCGTACTTGGTTGTGGGTAAAACTCATGCAAGAGGCGGGAGAACGGGATGACAAAGCGATCGCCGATGCCGCAGATCTGGGTAATCCCAAGCGAGTCTACTTCTTAAAGCAAGAGGTACAAAGGCTGACGAGCCAAAAGCTCATACAAGCTCTTGCCACGCTGTTACGCCTAGAATCTGGGTTAAAACGTGGAATGGATGAAATGGCTACCCTACAAACAGCGGTCATTGAGTTGTGTAATTTTATGGTGTAGTCGTTTAGGCGTTGTGGAAATTTGCCTTCATCCTACAGAAAATGCTTGATTGCCCCAAGGGGTTTATTGAAAAAACTTAAAACAAACATTGCGATTTATATTGGGAGATTAAATGTTTGCTAAGTACAAATGACAACTGACACAATGCCTGACCTCATGATTTCTACTTTGCCTAATTCCAGTGAATCTAGATCGATCGCAGTTACCTTACAAAACGACCCCACCCTATCGCGCAGCTATGAAATTGTGATCGCTGCTCATAGCTTGCCCCATTTAGGTACAAAGCTCAGGGATTTAGGATTAGGCAAAAAAAGTCAAAAAGTCTTGATTGTTTCCAATCCCGTAATTTTTAAGCATTATGGAGATGCCGTCCAAACCTCTTTGCAAGATTCTGGGTTTGAGGTGGCTAAGGTAATTTTGCCTGCGGGCGAACGTTACAAGACGGCTAAGTCCTTGCAATCGATCTATGATGCTGCCCTTGCCCATCGCATGGAGCGATCGTCACTGATGGTAGCTCTAGGTGGGGGTGTGGTCGGAGATATGACAGGCTATGCTGCGGCAACCTGGTTGCGGGGGATCGAGCTCGTCCAAGTGCCTACAACGCTCCTGGCTATGGTTGACTCGGCGATCGGCGGTAAAACGGGGATTAACCATCCTCAAGGCAAAAATTTAATTGGGGCATTTTATCAGCCACGTCTTGTATGGATCGATCCAACCGTGTTGCGAACTTTGCCTGCCCGCGAGTTGCGCGCTGCGATGGCAGAGGTGATTAAATATGGTGTGATCTGGGATCGAGACTTGTTTTCTAAACTTCTAGACAGCCCTCGCCTCGATCAATTGCGCTATATCAAGCCCGAGTTGTTAGATACCATTTTGTATGCCTGTGCTAAGGCAAAAGCAGAAGTTGTATCAAAAGATGAAAAAGAGGGTAATCTCAGAGCAATCTTAAACTATGGTCATACAATTGGTCATGCGGTTGAGATGGTCACAAACTATCGTACGTTTAATCACGGAGAGGCAGTGGGAATTGGTATGGTGGCAGCGGGAGCGATCGCTGTGGAGTTGAAGCTCTGGACGCAAGCAGAACACGAACAACAGTTATCTTTGATTGCAAAAGCTCGCTTGCCGCAATCTTTACCGACAGACATCGACCTAGAGCAAATTATCGTAGCCCTATCATTAGATAAAAAAGTGTCAGCAGGGAAGATTCAATTTATTCTTCCGACAGCGATCGGTACCGTAAAAGTTACTGACCAAGTTAGTTCAGAAGTTGTTCGCAAAGTTTTACGACAAATCTTGACACAATAGGTTGTTCTTCGTACTATATTTAAACACTTATGTCAAGTGTTTAATGTCTGTATTTCGATTACCTTATCTTCCATCTAGGTGCACCAGCATTAAGTTCGGCTTTAAATCCAGTAACATTAAGTTCATCCGCACCTAGGTTTTATACTGGTAAGCCTTGTTGTAAATTTCTAGTAATCAAGTAAACCCTAAGTAAGTATCAATCACACTGAAGTATATACTCAATTTTTCATGAATAAAAAGCCCAGCAGAGATCTCCCAACCATCAATGAACGTATTCGTTTTCCCAAAATTCGAGTGATCGATGTTGAAGGAGGTCAATTAGGCATATTGACTCCCAAAGAAGCCCTCAAAATGGCTGAAGAGAAAGAACTGGATCTGGTTCTTGTTAGTGACAAAGCCGATCCACCTGTCTGTCGGATCATGGACTATGGCAAATTTAAATTTGAGCAAGAGAAAAAAGCCAGAGAAGCTCGTAAAAAGCAACATACGGCTGACGTTAAAGAAGTGAAAATGCGCTACAAAATTGAACCCCATGATTATCAAGTACGCATTAATCACGCCGAACGTTTCCTCAAAGATGGAGACAAGGTCAAGGCTACAGTCATGTTTCGAGGACGGGAAATTCAGCATGCAGATCTTGCCGAAGATTTACTAAATCGTATGGCAGTCGATCTACAAGGTGTCGCTGAAATTCAACAGCCACCTAAGCGAGAAGGACGCAATATCACCATGCTTATGGCTCCGAAAAAATAGCAATTCCTATTTGCTGCGATCGATTAACTATTAATTTAAATTAAACAGAAAAAAGGAGGGCAATTTTATGAATTACCCTCCTTTTTCTAATCCGACATCTAGCTCGAATATAGCTAGATGTTCGTGAAACTTAGCAAATTACCGTAGTGCTGGAGGCATGATCACGCCCGGCACAGGCACTCCTGAAACAGGTGAAGTAAGAGGAGTTGTGCTAGAAGCATCTGACACGACTTGTGGGGTAGCTCCCACAGCACGTGTTACCTCGACACCACTTTGTTGTAAAACCACAAAAGGAGTGCCATAGGACATTTCAATGCGCTTAACCAAAACGAGACCACCAGCGATACGCTGTCCAGCTTTAACATATCTAGAGGTAGTATCACCAGGTGCAGTTAAGATTGCAAAGCGAGTGCCGGCCATCTCGATCGTACCTAATACATTTACAGCCTCAGCTTCCTCTGTGCGAGGGGGGAGTGGTCTTGGCGTTGAAACTACAACTTTAGGGACAACAGACTTAGGAGCAGTAATCGCTGTAAGGTTAGGAAGTGGGATTAGACCAGGAATTGTTAAGAATGGATCTTGCCGTTGATTGCCAGCTTTACTAATTTTTAGATTTAATTCATCAACTCTACTTTTCTTATCTGTAGTAGGAGTGAGATCGGCCTTCTTTGCCGAGACAAAAGAAGTTTGAAATGTAGGTGCCTTTGTTGGTGCAGCTTTTGTTGGGGTTGTAGGCTTCGCAGGTTCATCGATCGCAGGTGGAAGCTCTTTACCCTCGGCTACTAGCTTTCTAAGATTGTCACAGTCGGTACCAGCTTGGTACTTTTTAACAGTAGCAACGCCTGTTTTTTTATCTACACCTAAGTTACACTCGACCACATTTGAGTCGCTAGGACATCCATGTAGGAGGACAGAGGTAGCGATCACAATCCCAGATAAATAAATAGTCCGCATAGAACTTCTCCTTAATTGCCGACATCGCATTGAGTATGCGATAGATAATTTGCCAATTTCGACTGCAAAATTGTAGAGCTATATTGTAAATTTGGCAATCATTATTATTTCTTTAATTTTAGTCTATCTAAGACGAAAGGATTAAAGGCATATATGTAATATCAAGCTTTAAGGTGTCTAGGCTATGCTTAGATTCAGTGACTGCATAGATTCGATATCCTTAATTCTTAACAATTGAATTTCCTGTAAATCTACAAGATCTAAAAAATAAAAATGATGGACTCAAAAGTTTATCCAGAAGTTTATCAAGGGCAGTTTGGTACATTCACAATTACCGATAGCGATCGCCAAGGTGTGGTTGTTTATCGTAGTGCTTTGATGGTGGCGGCTATCAGTTTTTGTATTGCCACTTTTGTGGTTCTATCGCAGTTGGGCAGCGACCAAAGTTCAAATTTGAGCGCCTTCACTTTAGTAACTTGGCTTTACATGAGCTTTTCGATCGCCCTAGGGGTTGCGCTTGCTACGATTCATATTTACCTCGCCACTTTGCATAGGGCTTTACAAATATTTTTGGCAATTGGAAGTGTGACAGCGATCGCTATAGGGCTACAAAGCTCTGAACCTCTGGCTCTAACTGTTTACCAACAACCAATGACACTTTTAGGTGTAGGCTTTACCTTTGCCGCATTAACGGGCATCTTTTTTAAAGAAGCTTTTTGCTTTAATCGCTTTGAGACAAAGATCCTAACTTTGCTCGTGCCATTGTTACTTTTGGGACATTTAATCAAGGCTCTGCCGCAATTTGTAGAAGCAATTTTGCTAGCTGCTTGGGCAGGGCTCTTCTTTGTGTTTGCATTACGCAAAGCCATTCAACCCATTCCACCAGACATTGGTGACAAATCAGTCTTTGATTACCTAAAAAATCAAAATTCAATTACTAATTAAACTTAACGCCAACTGCCAACTAGCTGACCATGTATAGCGCTCTAACATCACAGTCCCATGATTGGGCAAGCCAAATTGAAACGGTCAGACAGAGATTCGATCGCGAATTTAGGCAAGATGCTTTCGATCTTCCTCCCGAAGTCGAAGCCATGCCTCTGTTTAGAGAATGGATTGGTCATACGCTTGCGGCGAAAATTACTTCTCCTTTTTGGGAATTAGCGCAGTTTAAAAAAAATCAACGATGTCTCGACATTGGTTGTGGTGTTAGCTTTCTAATCTATGGTTGGCGCGAATGGGAAACATATTTCTATGGGCAAGAGGTTAGTTTTGTGGCAAGGGATGCCCTAAATGCAAGAGGATCGCAACTCAACTCTAAACTCTTTAAGGGCGTTCAAACCGGAGCAGCCCATCAGTTACAGTACGAAAATGCCACCTTCGATCGCGCGATCGCCACAGGATTCAGTTGTTACTATCCCCCCGAATATTGGAAGTTGGTTTTGCGAGAGGTAAAACGCGTATTAAAACCAGACGGAATTTTTATATTTGACGCGATCGATCCAGATGCTGAAATCGCTGAAAATTGGGCGATTTTGGAAATGTATATGGGTGTTGAGGTGTTTCTATCACCTTTGCTGCAATTTACAGAACTTGTCAAAGAGGTTGGCGGTAAAGTTACAGCAACTAAGAAAGGAGAATTATTTCAGATGTATCAAGTTAGCTTTAACTTATAGTCCTTTGCTTTCTCAAAACCACCTAAACCCTAAATTTTTGTAAAAGCTTTGTAAAGTAATTTCCCTACTGATAATAGTCAAATCTATTTACGTACCTCTCAAGATCTAGCCCGTAAAATAGTACAGGAGACATTGAATTGGCTGTGCTATTCTTTCTTTGCCAAAGTTTGAGGTCTACCCATGTTTGCATTTAAAAAATATGTTTCTCTAGCCCTAGTCGCCACATCCCTAAGCGTTCTCACAGTTGCCTGTGGAGAGAGTAAAGTTGCCCAATGCAACAAATTCACAGAAATTAACAATAAAGGGAGAGCCATTTTTGAGGGTCAGAGTCCTAAAAGCCCCTCTGACTTTAATAAAATTGCCGATCAACTGGACAAGATTAAAAGTGATTTGGATGGACTTAAATTTGGTGATGAAAAATTACAATCTTTCCAAAAACAGAATTCCGAACTTATGGGGATTGTTGTGACTGATTTCCGCAGTCTCGCAAAAGCTTTTGAGGCTAAAAATATGGCAGAACTTCAAAGGATCGGCAAACACATGACGGAAATTGGACCCAAGGGAGCTACGCTCGATGCTGAATTCAAGAAATATTGTTCTGCTAGCTAAATCCCTCAATTCGTTGGATTCACTCACTTCTAACAGTTATTACATGCCGATTTTCTGGCTAATAAAATCCCTAGATTGAGACGGCTCGGTCAATTTTATTGCTGAAACTTGCCTTGCCGATCGCACGCATAAACTAGATTGTTAGGGATTGGATACACTTTCAGTTATTTATCGTGGTAACTTCGTAAAGCTTAATTAGTTAGGCTATACTTAAACTTACAGGAGCTTTGACATTATTTGATTAATGTGAAAAGTTGGCAGGCTTTAAACCCTCCAGCAAATCAACCCTAAAGCAACTGGGAAGGGGGAGTATCTCTTTCTTATCCAAACAAAAATAACGCCTTCAAAATGACCAAAGGGATAAACCTTTGAAGAAGTTTTGAATTGGTGCTTTATTTTTCCTATCCAAATAACTAACCCTGCTTGATCATGAGAATTTTGCTTGTAGAAGATGATGCCATCCTTGCTGAGACACTGGCTGAGATTCTTACAGGACATCACTGTATCGTCGATATTGCTGAAGATGGAGAAATAGGCTGGGAAAAATCTCAGAGTAACGAATACAATTTGATTCTGTTAGATCTTATGCTCCCCAAGCTAGATGGCATCGGTCTTTGCCGTCGCTTGCGATCGCACAATAACACTGTCCCAATCTTAATGATTACGGCTCTAGACACTAGTTCTGACAAGGTGAAGGGGCTAGATGCTGGGGCTGATGACTATGTGGTTAAACCAATTGACCCACCTGAGCTAATGGCACGTATTCGGGCCTTGTCTCGCCGCGCCAATGTTGCTGAGGCTACTGTGTTGCAGTGGGGCGATTTACAAGTCGATCTTGGTGTCCATGAGGTGACCTATGAAGGTCAATCCCTACATTTAACGCCCAAGGAGTACAACATCTTGGAGTTACTTTTGCACAATGGTCGCCAAGTCGTTAGACGGATCACAATTGTCGAGCATGTTTGGTCTTTAGAAGATCCACCCAGAGAAGATACGATCAATGCCACGATCAAGAGTCTGCGCAATAAACTTAAGTCTGTAGGTGCACCTCGTAATCTCATTGAAACCATTCATGGCGTGGGCTATCGACTTAAACAAGTCACTTAAGTTTGATCATAAATTTGAGCAGTGGATCGACTCTCTAGACGTAGATTTCTCTCGAAATATGGAGCAACTACGATAGGAACTTGTCTCTTATCAAGTTGCACGGGAGATCTGAAGCCAACTGAACAGTTTCAGAGGATAGTGCGTAATTTTGGCACGGATATTCCTGAAACCAAAGCAGCCAAACTTGGCTTGATTGCCTCAATGGAATCAGCACCTTTAATCGTAGCCAAACGTCGATATTATTTTGCGAAGTATGGCATGACTGAGGTTGAGCTAATCGATCAACCTTCTAGTCAGAGATTGTACGAGCAGATTGAGATTAGTGGAGCGAAGGATGGCTTAGATGGGGGGCAAGTTTTGAGTCCCCTACCCGAGTTATTGAACGAAGGTAAGCTTGATAAACTCAGTCGCAAAACACCCATGTACGTGCTCTTGCGACTGAATGCCCAAGGCAGTGGCATTGTACTTGGTCAAAAATTCAAGAAATTTGGCATCACGATTGATGGAGCGTCTTTACAACCCATCCTCTATGTCACGAAAGCGTTGGGTAAGTCGTTTAAGTGCGCTGTAAGTGCCAAACGCAGCAGTCACGAACTATGGCTGCGTTATTGGCTAGCTGCGGCAGGGATTCACCCTGATGCTGATGTGTCTATTATCGAGATGCCTCTAAGTGCAATGCGATCGCAGCTCAATTCAGACAACATCGATCTAGTCTGTACCAACGACCCTTGGGAGACTGAAATCATCGCTCTCAAACAAGGGTTTACCGCAACTACCACTGGAGAAATCTGGGAAAATCATCCTGGGGCAACATTTGCAATGCGTGCTGCCTGGGTTGACCAGTATCCTAAAGCAACGCAAGCTTTGCTAATGGCAATCATGGAGGCACAAATGTGGTGCGACCAACCAGAAAACCATGAGGAAGTCTGTCGCTTGGTTGCTTCGCACATTTATCCCAAGTTTAAAATTCCGCCCTTTAAAGAAATCAATTCTAGACAGATCGATCTCAAAAATCTCGTAGAACGGATCAAAGGCAATTTTACCTATGGAGATGGGCGAATCAGCCGCAATTCAAATTTAGCGATTAAATTTTGGTCAAATCAGGGAGTTTCTGTCTCCTATCCCTTTAAAAGCCATGATATTTGGTTTCTGACAGAGAATATACGATGGGGAATGCTCCCACCAACACTTGAAGTGAAGGAAATTGTAAATGCAGTTAATCGCGAAGATCTCTGGCGCGAAGCAGCGAAGTCCTTGGGGGTTCCTGAC
This sequence comes from Tumidithrix elongata BACA0141, assembly GCF_036349135.1. Lineage (NCBI taxonomy): Bacteria > Bacillati > Cyanobacteriota > Cyanophyceae > Pseudanabaenales > Pseudanabaenaceae > Tumidithrix > Tumidithrix elongata. The sequence continues at coordinate 20,218 of NZ_JAZBJZ010000051.1, read as the reverse complement.
ACCGTGATTCCGGCGACCACCTCACGAGGGATTGAAATTTTTTTTGATGGGGGGCGATTCGATCCAGAGCGTCCCGATGACTATCTGCAAAGTCTCAAAATTAAAAATGTCTAGAGAAAATGGCACAGGATTTGGAACAAGCGCTTTGAGTTGAGTGCATCAGATTGTTAAACAAGTTGATATAGTGGAGGCACTGCATTTTTGGTCAAGTCAACACCCTCTGCAAATTGCTCGTCGATCTCTATGATTACCTGTCCTAGATGTGGCTTTGAAAATCCTGCTAGTAACAAGTTTTGTCAAAACTGTGGTATCAATCTAGCGGTTGCAATCGATCCCCTGCCACTGGAAACAAAGGTATCCATAGCAGTTGCGATCGCATCACCCCAACAACCTTCTAGTCCTGACCCACTTATTGCTAACTCACCCACAAATAACTTGGATGTGGTCGATGAGCTTATTCTTGAAGCGATCGCCTTAGAAACTGCTTCTGAAATAGACGCAGAAAAAGATTTAACTGAGGTTGAAAACAGTCAAACCCAAGAAACTAATGAAACTACTGAGCCTTTTTTAGAATTCTCTCTGGGCTCTGCCAAGATAGCATCTGATTTGGCGATAGATCGAGCAAACGATGAAGAACATCTTCCAGAACAGGAGATCTCATCACCCTTGGATAACAGTCAATCATCAACTTTAATAACCCTGCTTGAGCAGCCTGCCAATCCTGTAAAAATGCGTCTTAAATCTCTCAAGTATGCAGGCATGACTGATGTGGGTAAACTCAGAGATCATAATGAAGATGATTTTAAAATTTGTCATCAAGTTATGACTTCTGAGGACAAAGACCAAGAATTCATCCAAGCCTATCGTTCGCTATTTGTGCTCTGTGATGGCATGGGCGGTCATGATAGTGGAGAGGTAGCAAGTGCAATGGCGATCGCCAGTATCACCAATCAATTTCAACCTTTTTGGTCAGATAAACTACCGGGCGAACAAAAGCTAAGAGATATTATTCTTGCAACCAATCAAGAAATTTACGATCTCAATGAGCAAGAATTACGTAGCGAACTGGGAAGAATGGGAACAACCCTTGCGATCTTGGCACTTCACAATACAGAAGTAGCGATCGCTCATGTGGGGGACAGCCGAATTTACAAGATTACCAACAGTTCTATAGAAAAAGATGACCAATCAGAATCCAATCCGAAGTTAGAACAAATTACTCGCGATCATGAGGTAGCAAATCGTTTGATCGATCAAGGTGTTGATGCTGAGATTGCGATCGCCCGATTTGATGCTCATCAGTTGACCCAAGCAATTGGGCCCAATGCCAATCTCCATGTCAGTCCTTCAATTCAATTTTTCTCGATTTGCGAACCAACGTTATTTTTACTTTGTTCGGATGGGCTATGTGATAACGATGTGGTGGAGCAAAACTGGCAAACCCATTTGCTTCCTTTACTTTCTCCCGATGCTGACCTCCAAGTAGGTGTAAAAGAGTTGATTGCCTTAGGTAACGATCTTAATGGTCACGACAACATCACTGCTATTCTTATTAACTGCCAGGTTGAACCCATAAGCCCATGATTTCTTTGAACCTGTGGCGATCGCAAAATCAACCCGAAATCATTCATACATGGACGTTCCATCATAATCCTGTAATCAAGATTGGTCGTGCCCTTGACAATCATGTTGTGATTTCTCATCCCGCCGTATCACGCTATCATTTGGAGCTGCGGCGCAATGCCAAAGGATGGAATCTGACCAATTTGAGTGTTAACAACACATTTATGCGAGGACAACCGGTTCACTACATTACCTTACCTAGTGAATCCCTCATCCAGCTATCGACAGTGGGACCGAATATTCTTGTTAAGGTGCTCCCAGACTGTACGCATATGGGAAATATCTCTGAGAGCATGTTCTGTCGCTATTGTGGTGCTCCCTTAAAAGCGATCAAGACGATTCAAGATTATCAGGTGATTCGCCTACTAGGACAGGGTGGCATGGGAACGACCTATCAAGTTTGGCAGGGTGGGCAAGTTCAAGTTCTCAAGGAAATGAATGCAGATATGGCGGATAATCCCAAAGCAAAAGAACTTTTTGAACGGGAAGCACGTACCCTCCGCATTCTCAAGCATCCCGGCATTCCTAGGTTTGAGAAGTTCTTTATCCACGATCGCCATCCCTATTTGGTCATGGAAATGATCTATGGACAGGATCTAGAGAGTTGGGTGAGAGAGAAGGGGGTTGTTCCCATTCAACAGGCGATCGCTTGGATGATACAACTGTGCGAAATTCTCAACTACCTGCATACCCAAGATCCACCTGTAATTCATCGCGACATTAAACCCGCAAACCTACTAATTCGGCATACCGATCGAGCTTTGATCTTGATTGATTTTGGAGCAGTTAAAGAAATTGGAATGCCCTCCACAACTCGTATTGGTGCGCCTAGTTACTGTCCCATCGAACAGTCAAAAGGTCATCCAGTCATTCAATCCGATCTCTATGCGATCGCCCCGACTTTAATCTATTTGCTGACAGGGAAGGATCCCGCTACCTATTTGGAAGATCGAGGCATGGGAATGTGTTTGTATAGCGATCGCATCGCTCAAATTCCTTCTGTGCTGACAAAGATCGTTGTAAAGCTAAGCGCACCTGCACCCAGCGATCGCTACCAGACTGCGACAGAAGTTGCTGAAGCATTAAAGTCTGTAATTGCTTAATTGGAGCCAAAAAGGTTGGCATTTTGATGCAACTACTCATTCTCATGTAGAGAGAATTAGAGAGACAGAAATCATACCATTTTCAAAAAAAGACCTCACTCTGCATTAAACCCGAACCCCAATCTGCTGCAAGTTTAAGAGAAATGGGTATCTGATGTATAAGAACAAAATGGGCGATCGCTAGTCCCAATACTCATCTTCAATATTTCCACCCGGCATCGTGACATCACATAGATTGGCGCGATCAAGCTTCGCTTCAGCAAGATTTGAAGAAGATAGATCGGCTCCTTCAAAGTCAGCGCCTTCAAGGTTAGCTTCTCGAAAGTTCGTATTGTTAAAGTCTGCTCCTTTAAGATTGGCATCGCAGAGATTTGCCACAAAAAAGTCAGCTTCTTTTAAATTACTATTCCTAAGGTCGGCATCTCTGAGATTAGCAAAGCTAAGGTTGGCTTCATCAAGATTGGCTCCATTCAAGTTGGCTCCTATCAAATTAGCTCCATTAAAGTTAACTCCTTTGAGATTTGCTCCACTGAGATTACCTTTGTATAGGTTAACCCCACTGAGATTGGCTTTAAATAGATTAGCTCCACTAAGATCGGCTCCAATCAGATTAGCCTTACTAAAATTGGCACCAATCAAATTGGCTTTGTTAAGATTGGCTCCAATTAGATTAGCACTGCTGAGATTAACAATAAAAGTACTAAATCTTTCTCCCTCTTTACCATCGGTTTCTGCCCATTGCTTATGCTTTTCCAACCTTTGTTGGATATCTTGGATATCCATAAGTTAAGTCTCCCGATCTCGCTCTAAGACTATCTTTTTTGCCCAATCTCAAAACCTACGTAGGCGTTTATGTATTACAAAACTAAAATCAATGAGATTCTTGCCATTAACATAGGTTTAGCTAAACGCACTTACATATTATTTAAGCATCTTAGTCGTTAGTAAATCCAAGGAATTAACTTTTTGACTACAGAACGATAGTTAACATAATTAGGAAATTTTTCAGTTAGCCAAACTTCTTCTTTGTTTGCTTTTGCATCAAAAAATAGGAGCAAAGCGATCGCGCCCAGACCATGCACGACACTCATTTGCCAACTGGCATAGGTTAACGCCAAAAAGACAACACCACTATATAAAGGATGCCTGACGATACCATAGATTCCCGTTTGCACGAGTTGTCCATCCTCTCTAGGATGCGGTAGCGGTGTCAGATTTTGCCCTAGATCAAACAGCGATCGCCCCAGCAAAAATATTGCCCAAAGCCCAAACACCACCGTCAAACTCCAACTGGCATATTGCCAAACAGGTGCGCCATCAACGATGCTCGGTCGGTAAGTGGGTAAGACCGCAAAAACGATGAATAAAAGTATCTGAGCGATTACCCAATATTCACCCCGTGAACCGCGCCACCAATCACCCGTAAAGCCCATATCTGATAGTAGTTTCATAGGTCATCCATTAGAATAAGCCCTTCACTCTTTATGCTACCAATAACACCCCCCAAATATTGGAACGCTATTCGGAAAATACGAACCAATGGGATCTGGTACAAGCATTCCCCCCATTTGCCAATCTATTAGCATCCCCCACCACTCCAAAACAGTAGTAGGGGCAATTCATGAATTGCCCCTACTGCTATTTGCTGTTCCTTTCTTTAATGCCAAATCCTGCGCCAGAAGGGAATTTCTTGGGTGGCGGGTGAGATATTCATCTTGCGGCGAATCTCCCAAATGTTCCATCCCGTGAGCTTGACCAAGGTCTGAGCCTCTTGCTCGAAACGTGCGGGTAAAGCCTGTTTATATTGCTTCCCTGTTTCGCAAGCAGCCGTTCCTTCAAAGGGGTGGCGGAGAATATAGCGACCTTGAAAGAATTCGTTATTAGAAGTTTCCTTAAAAATCAGATCTTCGGGAAACTTGTCTCTGGAATAGCGAACGTGAAGGCGGGTAATAAATACGCGATCGGAAGTGGGTTGCGGTCTTCTCGATCGAAAAGTGGGAACTCCATCGTTAACACTTGGGGTGTCAAGCCAAAACACACCAGCTTTTTTCAGTTCCTCCTGTGACAGAGGCTCAGCCGAGCAAGGATCGCAGCTCGACATATCCCAAGCATATTCCATAAAAGCGACTTTCCGATCTTCGCGATTGTAGGCGGTTTTGAACATTGCCTTGTAAAAATCGGGAAACGTTTGTTTCACGTAAACTGGAATCTCAGCATCCGAAGGAACCTTAACCGTACGGTAATTAATCACCTCTGCCTGACCTTTGGGTGAGAGAATGTAAACCAGTAAGTCCTGATCGCCCGAAGCATTCACCATCCCCAAACGAATTGGCAGCATAAACTTAGGCGACTCATATGCCATCATCAAGGGTCGCAGGTACTGTAGTCCCGTTTTTTGTTGTTCGCCCAGATTTACCTTGGCTACAAAGAATTTCATGTTTTGGCGAATGTAGGGTTGCAACAGTTCGCTCGCCCCTGGGGGAATGCGATAGCCATTTTCGGTCAGCCAAGTTTCCAATCCGTCTGATTCCTTAGCACCGAGGATGAGAATGTCATATTCTCCCACTGTGAATTGTGCTTCTACCGTTACGCCTAATTCATCCAGTCTGCGTCTAGCACCGCCTGAGTCTGTAGAGGACTGAGTGGGTTGATTTTTAGATTCGAGATCGTAAAAATATTGGGCACAGGGATCGGAATCGAAATATTCCACCAATCGCGGGGCGCTAAAGGCATCCAGTCGCTCGATAATCTTGCGATCGCCAATATGTACCTGCTCTTTTTCTAACAAAACAGGAACGGGTACAACGAGGGCAAAGTCCTTTAGTTCGCCTTGATAGTCGTTTGCCATGGTTAGAATCGTGCGCTTGTCATCGCGGGCAATGACGACTTGCGAGGCTTTGTTATAGAGTGAGGCATCGGCTTTAGCCACGTAAAAGCCGCAAAAGGCAAAGGCTGCGATCGGAGAACCAAAGAGCAAGAGACAGGTCAGAGCAAAGCTGAGCAGAATTCGCAGTAATTTCATAGCCGAGCTGATGAGTTTTGTGGTTAAGTATAGCCCTCCACTTTTGATGAGACAGCCTCTGTTGCATTTTTTGCAACAACTTGAAGAATGGTGCGATCGCAAACTCGAGCGGGAAGCGTAACTTAGGATCTCAAAGCGTCGAGCGGATCCAGCTATTTGCCGCAGAACTTTCTAGCGGTTTTGAAATGTAGTAGCCCTGCACAGACTGGTTTCCCATTTGTGTGAAGCAATCAAGCTGCTCGGCAGTTTCTACGCCTTCCGCCACAATGCCAATACCCATGCTGCTGGCTAGTCGTAAGATTGTCTGCACAATGCGCTGACTTTTTTCATCTTTCGTGAGTTCTTTAATGAAGGCGCGATCGATTTTGAGCACATCAATGGGAAGATTTTGCAAGTAACTAAAAGAAGAATACCCCGTACCAAAGTCATCAATATAAACTTCTATACCGTTGTTACGTAAGCTTTCCAGCTTTAACCGCGAGGCTTCTAGATTTTCCATCAACACAGTTTCAGTAATTTCGATCTTTAAGCAGTTTGCTTCGACTCCTGTTTCTTTAAGAACCAGCATCACCCGATCGATAAAATCAACTTGGTTGACCTGTAAAGGCGAAACATTGACACTTACATAGAGTGGGGACGCTGTGGGAAATTCCTCTTGCCATCGCCGTAGCTGACGGCAGGCTTCATAAAGTACCCATTTGCCAATGGGAATAATTAAACCTGTTTCTTCAGCAATACCAAGAAAATCAAGGGGTGGGACGAACCCACGCGATGGGTGTTGCCAGCGTAAAAGTGCTTCAAATCCGACGGTTTGATTATTTTCCACAGACACGATCGGTTGATAATGCAGTTGAAACTCCTGTCGTTCTACAGCTTTTCTTAAATCCTCTTCTAGTTGCAATCGCGTCAAGGCACCCAAGCGCATATCTGGATGGAAAATTGAGTATTGACCGCGGTTCCATTTTTTAGCGTGATACATCGCAAGATCGGCATCCCGTAAAATCTCTTCAGCAGAGGTATAGTCTGTATTGTGAAAGACAATGCCAATGCTTGCCGAAGAAAATACGATATGCTCTCCGAGGTTATAAGGCTCTTGAAGCTCCGATACAATTGCTTCAGCAACCTGTCGCACCGCATTGCCTTCAACCTCTTCCAAAAGAATGACAAATTCGTCGCCGCTAAAACGAGAAATGACATCTCCAGCCCGTATGCAGCGCATTAAGCGTTCTGAAATCATTACCAGCAAATGATCGCCAATGGAATAACCAAGGCTATCATTCACAGATTTGAAGCGATCGCAATCAAGAAAGAGAATAGCAAAGCGATTAGACGTCCCATTTTGTACACTGACCATGATATTGCTAAGGCATTCCATAAAGCCCGCACGGTTGGGCAGTCCTGTCAACGCATCATGGAGGGTCGTGTGTAAAAGTTGGGTTTGAGCCGTTTGACGCTCTTGTAGCACCGTCTGAAAGGTCTCCAGCAGAGACACTTGGTGAATGTCAATCGCAAACCGAATAGCCAGTCTTTCTAAAAACTCTAGTTCCCACGCCTGCCATACACGCTTAGACGAGTATTGATGTACGATTACCAGCCCCCATAAACTTTTACCCTTAGGAATAGCCACAGCTGCAGTCGAACAAATCTGAAATCGAAGCAAAGAGTCAGCAATAGCTGGAAAAAGCTGAGCTTTTTGGATATCGTCGAGGGACTTGCTTAGCCCATTTTGATATGCTTTTAACCACTCTAAATTGTAATAGATCGGTGGAAGTGGCTGACCTAAAAGCGACCATTGTTCTGATACGACAGATTCAAATGAGATCAGTTCGCTCCAACCTGGTGTAAATCTGTAGACGATTACTTGGTCAGCATTCAGCATCTGACGAATTTCTAGAGCGGATATTTCGAGTAATTCCCGAACATCCATAGATTGGCGCATTTGGCTCGACAACACTGCCAAAAGTGTATCAATATCAGGAGATTCTGTAAGTGTAGGGGTGGTATTTGTATGGAGTCTGTAGAGGAGTTCGGCTTTTTCTTGCTGAAGGGCTTCCACCTGCTGTTCTAAAGCCTGAATAACATGTACGGTGCGATTAAACTGATCGGCGAGGCGATCGCAAGTACGTTTCATCGTATACAAAGATTCTTGAAATTGCACTGGCAGATCGGGACTCTCCCTTATCTGCTGAATATACTCAATTACCTTGTTGAGATGGTTATATAGTCCCTCATTCATCATCAATCCCCCACCTACTCATAATTGTTTTGCAAAAGTCCCGAATCCTTGAAATTACCCTACTCATTTTCTTGATGCTATGAATATTGGCATATTAGCGCTCGTGTAGCTTTCTAATTGGCAACAGAACTACTGAAATGAGAAGTAGTTTAGATTCCATGTAACCCATTCTATTGTCGGAGTACTATGGAGCTAAATCCCGAAACATGAAGTGCGTTTGAATATTATCGCTTGAATATTGTCGTTGTTCAATCAATTTTAACGACCTATCATCACAAGGTATTTCAGTATTTTTATCGTGTGATTACATCAATTACCCCTATACCCCTTTCAAAATAAAAGTCTAAGTATGAATTTTTAATTTATAGATATGGCAATGAATCCTATAAGTTAAGTAAAAAATTATGATGAAATTCTTTGATTTTGCGTGATTAATTATGTTTTTCCGTAATTTTGAAGTAATTATATGTCAGATTTCTCGAAATATATCTTTCTAAATCGCATTCACTATGATTCTCAAAAAAGCATGAAAGTTCCATGCAAAAAGCATCCATTTTTTGCGAAGATTCTGACTATTTTTAGCCAAGCTTTTTAGTAGTGCTCAAAATGGTAATGACGCCCTAACAAATCATTGCTTGGTTAGAAGTACAATTTTTTTCAAAATCGGCGATCGCAAAGCACAGTTCTTTAATTCCAAAATCTGCGACCTGCATCTAGGATTCGTATTCGCCCACGATTTGCCCTCAAAGTGGACTTCATCAAACTGTACGAACACAAACGCTTCTATCGTTCAACAACAAGATTGTAACTCCCAACTCTTCGCTCCCTTGTCTGGCTATATCTAGCTTTCTAGTTGCTCATAAGCCTCGCTAATCGTTTTTGCATGAGCTGCCCAAGAATACTTAGCAGCTTGCCCTAATCGTTCTGCTTTTGACGGTTGAACGCTGGGGTCTTGAAGGTGTTTCTCTAGCGTCGTCACCCAATCGGAAATATGCGTTAGGGGGCAGAAAGTCACAGCACTCCCACCAACTTCCCTCAGAACTGGAATATCACTCGCAACTACAGGAGAGCCACAGGCTAGGGCTTCAATCACAGGTAATCCAAACCCTTCTGACTCACTGGTTACTAGGGTGATCGTAGCCTGACGATAGAGTGCTGCCAGATCGTTACGTTCCAATCCTTGCAAGCGAATAATACTTGTTTCTATTCCCAAGCTTTGGATCAGCTTTTGTATTTGAGGCGTCCATTCAGCACCTACCCGCACTAGCTTAAGTTCGGGAAAACGTTCGTGAATTCCTGCGAAAATCTGCAATAGAATGTCAAGGCGTTTGCGAATTTGATTGCTACTGATGCTGAGTAAATATGGACTTTTTCCCACTGCATCTAATGCTTTTGAGGGAACTTGGGAAGCGATCGCATTAAATTCAGCCGCTATGCCCAATGGAGCTTGAATGAGTTTACTGGGATCGATCAATTGGTAACGTTCGATTTCTTGGCGAACTTCTTGGGTCGTGTAAAATACAAACTTAGCTTTTTGCATTCCCGTGAGAACGTGCTTTTGCCCGACATTATAGTGCCAACCCCGACGATACTTCTCTGGTTCTAAGAGCGATCGGAAAGCATCGAGATCGTGGCAAAAAACTCCCGTGCGTTCCGCAGGAAGGTCATGAACTAAATTGGCATAACTATGATCGCAAATATGGAAATAACGAAAGTGCCTTCGTACCTTCTTAAGAGCCTGAGGATAGACCCAAAAGTGATTGAACATGATATCTAAGGTGCGAATAGGCCATTTTTTACCCAACCAAGGGATTCTGGTCAATATTTGGTAATAATGCTGTGGAATAATCGCTTCTGGTTTGAAGGGAAGAGAAGGATTTTGCTGAAGTTGGTTTAGAAGCATCTCGGAACAGAAGTCCATACTTAAGGACTTTGTTTGAGGGAAATTGAAGACTACAGCAAGAGAGGGTAAGTTCATGTTGTAATTACCGAAAAACTCTATTCTAGAAGCTCTATTCTAGAAGCATAAGAGCTTGAAGTTATATTGACAACTTATTTCTTCATTTTTATTTCCTTTTTATGGGATAAGGTGATTTCCTAGAAAAATATAGGGTCAATATTGACATCTTTTAACAGATTGAGTTTTGGGCTCCGCATTCTGTACGGTCTTTTCAAAAAGATGCATTGTCATGATTTTTGAAAAGGGTATCAGGGCAGAGAGGCTGGCATCTCGTCGGTAGGAATTTGCGTGAAAATCTTGATTTGCTATGGGAACTTTAGGAAAAGATTTGGAGGACGCAGGTTTTAAGGTCTTAGGTTTTGCATAGAAGCTTGAGCATAGCTTCGCATTTCCTCAGCTCTACGCCACAATTCCTGCCCTGTATGTAAATGCTGATCGTCAAAATTTAGGGTAAAAAAGCGAAACTCTTCAATGCCATCGTCTAGGACATTCAAGCAGTGATATAAATTGGATGCAACGTTGGCTGCACAGGAGGGGTTGGGAATTCCTCTAAAGAAAATCTGCGCTCTCATAAATGAGTTATGACATTCCTCTAGATAGGTCTGGAAGTTATCCATCAACTCGTCATCAAACGGATCGTCGGCGAGGCGATCGATCTGGTCATCTAACTCATCTAAAATTTCGCTTAATACGCTAATAATGGGTTCATAGACTTGTTTGATCCACATGTCTAGCAACTCTTCTTCGTCAAAACTGCTTGCCCGTTTAGCACGCTTTGCAGCTCCGCTAGAAACAAACTTGATATTGGCAATGCCGATACTGCGATCGTAGGAGGCTCGACTTTGGGGATTGCTCAGCACCTCATAGGCGTTATTGACCGCAGCGATGTGGTCGTGATTGTCAAGATTACGGTTGCAATCGGGATGATATTTTTTGACAAGTTCTCGATATGCCCGCTTAATATCTGACTGTGCCGCTTTGTAATGCACGCCAAGGGTGTGGTAGTGAGTGTTGGTTTCGGTGGAATGAGACATGGTGACATTCTAGCGTTTCGATCTAGTATTTTTTACGAGCATTTTTGCGGTAGATCTTTATCTGATGTTTTTGCCTATTCGTGGCATGATCTTTGGGAGTTAATCGAAAAATTTTGTGAGTTCTTGGTTGAATCTTCTTCAGCAACATCGGGTCATTGCCGTAATTCGCTCAGATCAGGCAAACCTAGCGCGTGAAATGGCACTTGCTGCCGCCGCAGGCGGAATCAAGTTGATGGAAATCACTTGGAACACCGATAGGGCAGAATCTCTCATCCCAAAGTTGCAGCACGAACTGCCTGATTGCAAAATTGGGACGGGGACAATCCTCAATTCCGATATGGCAGAACGTGCGATCGCCTGCGGCTGCAAGTTTTTGTTCACGCCTCACACCGATCCCATCCTGATTGAGATCGGCAAGAATGCAAATATTCCTGTGATTGCGGGGGCATTGACCCCTACCGAGATTGTAACTGCATGGCAAGCGGGAGCCGCCGCCGTAAAGGTATTTCCGATTAAGCTTATGGGGGGCGTAGACTATCTCACCTGCCTCCAGCCAGTCCTAAAAGATATTCCGCTGATTCCGACCGGGGGTGTAAATTTAACCAACGCAGCAGAATATCTTGAAGCTGGGGCGATCGCTGTTGGCATCTCTAGTCAGCTTTTTTTACCCGAAGCGATCGCCCAAGATGATTGGACGAGTATCATTGCCAAAACGAGGATGCTCATTCAAAACGTACAACCCTACCAAACAATATCGCTGTGAATGCTGTGAATAACGTTGTGGCTGCATTAGGTTTAGATGTAGGCAGTAAGCGCATTGGTGTAGCGGGCTGCGATCGCTTGGGCATGTTTGCCCATGGCATTACCACGATTGTCCGCAAATCCTGGCAGGAGGATATGGCACAGTTACAAGCTTTGGTCAGCGATCGCGAAGTTACGACCCTAGTAGTAGGGTTACCCTATAACATGGACGGCAGTCTGGGCTACCAAGCCAAACAGGTGCAAAAGTTTGCGCGTGGGGCATCGAAACACCTAGGTCTAGCTTTAGAGTATGTCGATGAAAGGTTGACCTCTTTTGAGGCGGAGCAAATCATGCAATCCCAAGGGTTTTCGCCCAGAGAAAATAAGGGCATGATCGATCGCAAAGCAGCAGCGCTCATTTTGCAGCAATGGTTAGATCGACGGCGCGATCGATAGTCAACCATGATTTTCAATAGCAAAAATCAAATGTTCAAGTTTTGTGATCCAAAAACTGTCATAATTTCTTAGAGCAAGGATGCTTATGCAACGTGCTCTGTAGGCTATACCTGTGCAAAGAAGTTAAAACATTTCCTAATTTATGGATGGATCAACACTGATATTGACGGATGATGCAGGTAAATCCCTGCCATGTTTCTTAGAGACCACCTTTGATATTGAAGGGAAAGAGTATTTCTTGCTCCAACCCGTCGATCATTCGGTGCAAATCTTTGCCTGGCAAGCATCAGAGACCGAAGAAGAGGAAGAAGAACTCGTCGATATCGACGATGATGAGATCGATCAAATTTTTGAGACCGCCCACGCAGTTCTTGCCGAACAAAATCTAAAACTAAAGCGAACGGCTTTTACCCTGACCGTTGAAGGGGAACTACCTGAATTAATTGAAGATGATATCTATGAGATTGGCATCGGCACAGAAGAAGAGGGTGAGTGCGAAGAGTTTCAAGAATTAGCTAACTTCTACCATGAAGAACAGGCCTATTCCGTGTTTACCTCTGTTGACCCATTGATATTTTTTGCCAAACTCGGCGCTGATGGTAAACCAGAACTGCTCTCACCTGAAGAAATCGAATACATTCAGCCCTACGTTGCAGAGCACCTAATTGATGCAGAAGACGCAGAAGAAGAAGCCTAGCTGGTGGTTCTACGGTGTGTTTTTGCCTTTAACGCTGCTACTGTCTGGCTGGGGTAGTAGTTTATGGTGGCTATGGGCTAGTGGTGCACCAAGCAATACTGTTAGCACATCCGTTAGGATCAAAATTCCTGATGGTATGCCTTCCCAAGTGATTGGACGTGAATTGGAAGCGGCGGGTGTAATTCGTTCGAGTTTAGCCCTCCGTCTCTGGCTTCAGTGGTTAGCTTGGGAAGAGGGGGATACGCGACCTTTACGAGCTGGAATCTATGATTTTTCGACAACCCAACCCTTGCGGGAAGTTGTCGCCCAATTACAGACAGCCAAACCTGTGGAGGTGCGTTTCACCATTCCTGAAGGTTGGACGATCGCTCAGATGGCAGCTTATTTTGAGGAAAAGGGCTTTTTCCCTGCGGCTGAATTTATCACAGCGGCAAACAAAGTTCAGCCCAAACGCAGGTCTTGGTTACCTGATAGTATTCCCAGCTTAGAGGGGTACTTATTTCCCGATACTTATCAAATCCCTCCCAACGAAGTATCGCCCGAGCGCTTGATCGAACTGATGCTCGATCGCTTTGAGCAGACTGCTTTGCCAGTTTATAAGGCACGTCAATCTGGTCAGTCCAAAATCGCCATCAGTTTGGCTGATTGGGTCACACTGGCTAGTATTGTCGAAAAAGAAGCGGTACTTGAAAAAGAGCGTCGCACGATCGCAGGCGTGTTTTGGCAGAGGCTAAAACGCAATATGCCGCTCGAGGCCGATCCTACGGTTGAATATGGTCTCAAGATCAAGCAGACCCCTGATAAACCCCTAACCCTCGATCAAGTCAGAACGCCTTCACCCTATAACACCTATATGAATGAAGGATTGCCCCCTGGCGCGATCGCCTCACCCAGTCTTGCCAGTCTTAAAGCGACCCTCAATCCTGAAGCAACGGAATATCTATTCTTTGTGGCTAGGTATGATGGCAGCCATATTTTTAGCCGTACCCTCGAAGAACACAAACAGGCAGTTCAACAGGTAGACAAACAATTTAGATCCAAAACAGAGAGTAACTAATACCAAGTTCAATCTCACCCAATCTCACCAAGTAGTAGATTCTCTATCTCTTGGGATTCCAGCCCTTGGCAAGAAAAATTTAATTTGATACCCCATCCATCTGCGATGGGGTCGTTCATTTGAATTCATTGAAATTTATGAAAGCTCTGAGCCTATCTTTCGTAGAGTTTGAGGCAAAGAATTGCAAGCTTTTTCCCTGTCTTTGAAGTGGTATATTGATCTGATGCAGTCCCACAAAAATTCTTGTGAAAAAGATCCGAATTGCAGGACTTAGTTTTCAAAGGTTTTAGAGTTTTCAAAATCCTTTATCTAGTAAGCCTAAATCTTAATCATGCTTCCTTGGCAGTTAATCACTCCAGATTTAGTTTTGTCTCAGTCGATCGCTGCGATCACCCCTGAGCTAATGCAGAAGCATGGTCTGCGGGGCATGATCCTAGATGTCGATGACACCATTGTCGGCAATCACGAATCTGAAGCTTCCCCAGAGATTAAGGTATGGATCGATTTGATGCGGCAAGACTATCCCATTTGGCTGATCAGTAATAACTTTAGCAATCGCCGCATTCAAAACATTGCTGAAAATTTGGATCTTCCTTTTCGTTCTCGTGCCGGAAAGCCCTCTCGACGAATGGTTCGTCAGGCATTAGAGGCGATGAAACTGCCCCCCGAACAAGTTGCCATGATCGGCGATCGCTTGTTTACCGACACATTAGTAGGGAATCGTTTAGGTCTATTTACCGTTCTGGTACAACCACCTTGCAACAACAGTGACAAGGGCGACAATAACAAAAAAACTTCTTTGCTAAGAGTTAGAACAAATGTTTTACGAAGTTGGGAAATTTGGTTAGCCCGTAAATCAGGGGTTAACATCTAAAGCCAACAAAACGTAAGAGCATCAGAAAGTTTTACTTCAAGGAATCTATTCATGGGCAATTTACAGGGTCGCGATCTTTTAAGCTTGGCAGATTTGCAAACACAAGAAATCTACGATTTGCTAGCTTTGGCAAAACAATTAAAGTCTGGCGAAATCAAACCTGACTTTCAACGTAAAACATTGGGGTTGCTATTTCGCAAAGCTTCAACACGAACCAGAGTTAGTTTCTCTGTAGCCATGCACCAACTTGGCGGTCATGTGATTGACCTCGATCCAAGCGTGACTCAAGTGAGTCGAGGCGAACCGATTGAAGATACAGCGAGAGTTCTCGATCGCTACGTGGATATTTTAGCGATTCGCACCTCTGCCCAGTTAGAACTAGAAACCTTTGCAAAATATTGCAAAATTCCCATTATTAATGCCTTGAGCGATCTCGAACATCCCTGTCAAGTACTAGCTGACTTACTTACCGTGCAGGAAAACTTTAGTAAGTTACAAGGCTTGACCATGACCTATGTGGGTGACGGCAATAATATGGCACACTCGCTCCTCTTAGGCTGCGCTTTGGTGGGAATGAATATTCGCGTGGCTACCCCCAAAGGATTTGCTCCCGATCCAGCCATTGTGGCGCAAGCGAGAAGCCTAGCCAGGGGCTCTGAAGTCATTGTTACCCACGATCCCAAATTAGCAGTTCAAGCAGCTCACGTTTTGTATACCGATGTCTGGGCAAGTATGGGGCAAGAATCGGAAGCTGTCGATCGCATTCCCATCTTTCAACCCTACCAACTGAACACCGATCTGATGGCTTTAGCAGATCGTTCGGCAATTGTGCTGCATTGCTTACCTGCCCATCGCGGCGAAGAGATTACCGATGATGTGATGGAAGGCAAACAGTCGCGTATTTGGGATGAAGCTGAAAATCGCCTTCATGCCCAAAAAGCTTTGCTGGTCAGCCTGTTATAAATAGCAGCGATCGCGTTCTTCATCTTCTCTGTCTTTAATCAGTTTGCTGTAGGTCTAGGACGATCTATGGAAAAGCTAAGACAGCTCTTAGAAAAATTTATATAATGACATAGGTAGTATTACGTAACTTCAAAGCACAAAAAATCCTACAAATATTTCTTTTGTGGTTGAACTCATTGGGTTTATTCACCCGAAGTAGTCATGAATATATCCCTCGGCTCAGATGTCAGAGGGATTGTTCTTGTGTTTACAGCGCAGAATAGATAGTAGGACTTCATTTTGATTGTAGAAACCGTATTGATGATGGAGATTATTTATGTCAACAGAAACGATAGAGCGTCGAGTCACAACCCCCAAAATTGCACCTCGATATAGGGTTTTGCTTCATAACGACGACTACAACTCCATGGAACATGTCGTCCAAACTCTCGTACAGGTGGTTAATCTTTCTCAGCCACAGGCAGTAGATATCATGATGGAAGCACATACGAATGGCTGTGCTTTGGTTATCACTTGCGTCAAAGAACATGCAGAGTTTTATTGTGAAGGACTCAAGAGCAAAGGTTTAACCAGTACGATTGAGCCAGAATCGTGAACCTACCGAAAAGCTTTCAAAGCGTAGCAACTTATCCAGCTCCAGTAAGATTGGGGCTATTTTTATTACTCTTGGCAACACTATGGCTGCCGATCGCTGCGCCGATATTTTTGATTTTTGGCGATCGCAGCGGTGCCTATCTTGTCGTTTTTCTGTACAGCCTATTTATCTGGCTAATTGGCGAGTGGGGGCGAAAGGTTGTCAAAACCAACAAGCCCTATACCCACTATGGACTGGTATTTAACGCTAGCAGTGGGCGAGCTTGTCTGCTTGGAATCAGTCTGGGGGCTACAATCTTATTTGCACTGATGCAGGTACAGGTGTTTTTGGGATGGCAGAGTTGGCAAGGGGGAGCCGATTGGCAGGGGGCAATTTTAGCAGGACTCTTAACAGGAGTGGGTGTGGGTTTTGCTGAGGAGCTGTTATTCCGAGGGTGGTTTCTCACGGAGCTAAATCAAGATTACGGCAAGGGGCGATCGCTCTGGATTTGCAGCATTCTCTATGCAGTTTTGCACTTCCTCAAGCCTATTGAGTTCATTTTGGCTTCTTGGGTGCAATTTCCAGGTTTGGTATTGCTAGGGATATGTTTGGTGCTGGCAAGGCATTTGTTCAAAGGAAGTCTGGGCTTTGCGATCGGCTTACACGGTGGTCTTGTTTGGGGCTATTACATCGTGAATACCACTCACTGGCTTAAGCCAACCCAAGCTGTTTCAGAATTGTTTACTGGGATCAACGGCAACCCGCTAGCGGGTTTGCTTGGTCTGGCATTCTTGACGATCCTTGCTGTGGGCTTAAAGTTTAGTCGCGTTAAGTTCTCGCGATCGTAAGGATACTTTAGCACCAAAGAAACAAACCTAATTCCGCACAATAATACTCGAACCAAATGCGAAATTTAAATCTTAATCTACCTCAAATCAGAAATAGAGAATAATCATCACTGAATGTTATTACTGGTTCATCTTTTGTAGTGGGTAAAAACTTACGATCTAGATTGATTTTTACTGGGCGTTCGCACACAATACATTGATCTTGATATGGCAGAAGCCAACCAACATTTTTGATCGACTCAAATAGACAACGGATCAATAGACCTGTAGTTGTATCTAGAGATGCTCCTAATTTGCGATAAACGAAGCTGCGGCAAATTGCACCGACTAAACTTCTAGGTGTAACAATAGGTGGACAGTGGATGTGATATGTAAAACCCGTTGCTCCTTCACGATAATTTAAGTTTTTATCAAAAAGACCATAGTCGATAACATTGAGATCGAGTCCAATCCAGTAATCAACTTTGAAATCTTCTTCCACAGTAAAGCTATGCAATAAAAGCTTCCAAACTAGGTTTTCATATTCAATTTGTTTTTGAGTTAATAAGGTATAGTCAGTTTTTAAATACAGTTCTTTGTGAAGGCGAGGCAAGCCACTCATTAATTTTGAAAGTTCGCAACCTGCTTTTGGGCTTTCACAGAAAATAATCTCAGGTTTCTTTTGCTCTATTAATAAATAAATTGCTTCTATAAGATTGCAGACAACAGGGCGATTTATTCTCTTGGTAGACAAGAGATAGCGGTTTAGATTGTATCTATATTGATTGTAAAGAGATAGAACGTTGTCTGTTCTTGAAAAGCTTTCCATATTGACCTTCCACAGTCAAGAGATTTACGATTTCCCCAATGACAATCGCTGTTTTAAACTTTCAGCAATTTTAGTACCGAGATATTCAGGAATTAAGCCTTCGTTGGGGCCAAGTAAGTACAAAATTAAACGCGTACGTCCGCGCCACACGAGCAAGTTGGCATTCACTACCAGCAGATCTTCTTGCCAGATCGCATTCATCACTTTATAAAATAGCCCCGGCTGTGTGTCTGCTTCAACCAACAAAGCGGGTAAATGAAATACGCGATCGACGTAAAAATTGGTTTCAACTTTGCGCAACCCACTATCAAGATTAAACTCTAAAGCAAGCATTTCCTCTACTTCAAAAAATCCTAACAAAGTCTCTTTAATGGCTTTGTAAACATTTTCGGCAGTTTTTGCAGGCAGCGCTTTACCCCCACGGGAAATTACAAGTTTGACAAACACCAGCATCGGTGGATAAATCTGTCCGTAAAGGCTCAAACTATGGATAGTTAGACCATAGGCAGCTAGTACACCAAAAATATCGTTTAATAAAAAAGACTGGTTGCGATAGGCAAAGTACAAAACACTTTTGCTACCCTCAGGCTTGATCTCAATCACTGCCTCGCTCGTTTGATAGAGCTGATAGGCTAGCCTCAAATTTTGCAGTTGAATTTCACTACTGACAAACTGCTCGTAAAACTGTGGGAAACTCGTGTTGAAGCGCTTTAGTAGCTCAACCGTTGAACTTTTTAGCCCCGAAGTCATCGACAACCTCCCAAGAGCAAGCTTCCGCTCGACTCAAAAAGCAAGCATGATGAAGATTGGTATTTGTCTCTCCCCAGTTGCATTTCAAATTTAAGCATTGCGGGTGCAGGTATAAAACATCAAAATTCTAAAGCCAGCAAAAACGCAAGATATTACAGACCTAATCTTTTTTGCTAGTAAACATCTTACGATCGCGAAACCAAAAGCCTTAAAACAGCAGAAATAAACAATTCAGCTAATAATACTTCTTTTTTAGCCTAAGACTAAAGGTAACCTCAGCTAATATTGGCGAAAAACAGCTTGAGGTCATATTTGGAGACAAGGCACAGATGAACTTTGGCAAAATGTCCAACAAATTTTAGTTAAGCTAACAGGTGTCTACCTTGCTGAAATCTGCATTAGTAAAATGCGATCGCATTGGAAATCGTGAGGAATCGCAGAGAAAAGAGGATAAAATGAGGTCGCCTAAGGTATGCTCATAATCGGCAGACAAAAGCAAAACATTCATACTAAATGTGGCATAAATATGACATATAGGTGTGGTTTATAAAGTCGAAGTGAATTTTGAATATATTGCAGCAAGATCTAACTACCAACATCAATGGGTTTCTGGAAAAGCTTATTTAGTAATAGTGCTGTTGAGCCTGCCAAAAAAACTAGACTTCGCCCAGTTGCTAATCAAAATGGGCAAATCTTTTTTAGTACCGATCGCGACATCGATCTGTATGAGCTAGAGGAATTATGCGACTCTGTAGGCTGGTCACGTCGTCCTGTGCGCAAGGTACGAATTGCGCTTCAGCATAGTTTTGTCGTGATTTCGATGTGGGAGCAACGTGGAGGCTTTAGACGACTCATAGGCTTTGCTCGCGCAACATCAGATCATGCTTTTAATGCCACGATTTGGGACGTCGTCGTACATCCAGACTTTCAAGGTAAGGGCTTGGGTAAAGCGCTGATGCTAGAAGTGATTAAAGAACTAAGACGCGCAGATATTAGCAACATCAGTTTATTTGCTGACGCTCATGTGGTTAATTTTTATAGTCAGTTAGGTTTTAATCCCGATCCAGAGGGAATTAAGGGAATGTTTTGGTATCCCTAAGCGTTTGTTCTCAAGTAGCAGTCTATTCGTTTTTAGCAGATCTGCCCTGAGGCAAATCACTAAGGTGAATTTCACCATTAAGTTCTATTTTTTTGATAATACTTCCATTACGTTCACAAAACATTCAAGTGCGCTAGCTTTTCGTCGGTGTTTAATCTTCGCGGCTTAGACAAGTTGGGGGATAATGAGAAAGTTGGGGTGAAATCAACGAATCATTTTTGAAGACTACGGCAGCACCATCAATGTAGTGAAAGACAGTAAAGCTAAATTAGCAACCATATCAGAATCAAAGAAATTCAATCTTTATCAACTTGATAAGTAAAGTGCTCCCCATTGTCAAGACAAAAAACTATAAAAGTTAAGATAGAAAGCT